>JAJFMG010000056.1 GCA_021772295.1 Chlamydiota bacterium
CATAGGATAAGCATTTTTTTTAAAATAGATCTACTCTTGTTTTAATATCTGAGCCAGTAAATACTTACCATTTTCACAAAGCTACTATAGGTAAATAGCTTGCAATCTTTTTATGATCTTGAAAATATAGATTCGATCCATTGCAAGAGGGCAATAGATCACCTTGCTCGATTAGCCCTTGATGGTAATTTGATAGCATTTCCAACGGAAACTGTTTATGGAATTGGCGGCATTGTAAACGAGGATACAATCGAGAGTTTATATCATTTAAAACAAAGAGAGAAAAGCTTAGCTTTGACGCTGCTGTTGCATGATGCTGTAAATCTTGACTTGTTAGCAGTTGATATACCAAAAGCATTTTTTTTACTCAAAGATGCTTTTATGCCAGGCTCGATTACAATAATTTTAAAAAAACATGATTTGGTTCCAACATATTTAACGGGTGGAAAAAATACAGTAGCGATTCGATATCCGTCGAACCCGGTTTCTATTTCCTTGTTACGTGAGATAAAAAGACCAATCTTTGCCACATCTGCAAATCTATCTAAACAAGCGCCACTACAATCTGGAAAGGAAGTTCTTGATCAATTTGGTAGTGGCTTAGCTGGTATTGTATCAAAGGATTCAGAAGTGAAGGGCATTCCATCTACCATTATTTCGTTAGAAGATCCAAGTCATCCTATCATTATTAGAGAGGGGGCAATTTCTCAAATTGAGATCAATGGAGTGTTACGATCTCTTGATTTGTCTGTAGACATCCTCGAATAAATTAAAAACCTGCATATTGAACTCATGGGAGTAACTGGCAAAGTTTGTTAGAATTTCAGATAAGGCAGGATCTTTGCCTTGTTTTTCATGAAATTTATGGGCTGCATCTAAGAGAGTCGTTTCACTAACAAATGGCGCACCCCATGGAGTTGACAGAAGATAATGAATGATTTCAGCTTTATCTTTTAAAAAATTTAGCTTTTCACAGTCGATTGTATCATCTTCTAAATTTTCAATGGTTACTGCCATTGTATTTAAAAAATGAAGATCTTTTGCAAGCTCTTCATGCTGCACTAATGCGTCCCAGCTTTTTTGCAAAGAATGCAAATCTCGTTGTAATTTTTCTTTTGCTTGGATTTTTTGATTTTCACTTTTATTTTCTTCAAATATACCCATTGATAATAAGCCTAATATTTACTTGTTATTAACTTGCGAATAGCACTTTAGGTTATTTATTAAAATAAATATTTTAAAAATAGAAGATTGTTTTTAGATCAAACTGAAATAAAGCATAAATTTACTTTCTTATTACCGAGGTTGGGTTTGCAGTTACCTGCGTTTGAAAAAGCAAATTTTATTTCTGCTAGGCAGCTAGTTGGTCCTTGTTCTTATGAGGTGGTGGAAGATAAAAAAGATCCTTAAGGGACTTCAACAAGTCTTGTGGTGGTTGGTCTGGAGAAATGACATCTTTAAGCATGTTTTGTAAGTTTTCTAAGGTAAAGACATTTCGAAGAACTTCTCTCATTACAATATTTGTAATTTGACTCGTTGGCATGCCGCCTTTGCTGCTGATATCATTTAGTTCTATTCTTCGAATCGGCTTGAGCTTAGTGACTTTGGAACCTTCATTTCGATATACTAAATCAACGTTAATATTTGTAAGAACAAGTCTTCTAATAAGAACAGATTTATCTGATTCTTTTCCAGAGCTCGTATCTTTTTGCAAGTTATTCATAATAGTTGTCCAATTCCCATTTGTTGATCCTTTCGAATCAAATTCTAGCCCGAGGTATACGTCATCCATGGTAATCATATCGATTACAATGTCTTTATCTAAGTATCGTTTTAATGGAGCTTGGATTGCGATATCATCTACGGTAAGGGCCTTTGAAAGAATAGAGCCTTTGGGGTTGCCCACTTTTAGATCATCGATTTTAATTTGCGATGGCGCTAAGCCAATATCTGAAATGGATACGGCAACTTTCATTTTATCAGAGAGTGTCGAAGAGACCCAGGTTGGTAGAAAATTCCATACAATCATAAGGGCTATAAATAAAACTATGATAAGTGAAATGATGATTTTTAAAAATTTTCCCATATCAGACCTTCAAGCATGTAGTGTTTAATTTACTCGTATAGGAATAGATCTTTTTTGAAAAGCAGATTACTCTTTTTCAGTCATAGCTGTATAAATGCCGTTTGTCCATCCAAAACCTGTTTGATTCTGGTATTCACCTTTTTGAGGTAACTCATTCGGAGATATGACGTTGTATTTTTCAAAAAGAACACCTGATTTTGCAAATTGAGTTTCGATAGTTTTGATCCATCGAGATTTGATTTCTACTGCAAGATGTTTATATCCATAATGTAATAGTCCTTGATATGTGACCCAAATCAATGGGGCCCAGCCATTAGGAGAATCCCATTGCTGAAGAGAAATAGTTGTCGTCGTAACAGCTCCACCTTGATGTAAAAAATCAGTTTCGATTTTTTTTGCAATGGAGGCTGCTTGGGCTTTTGTTGCAATTTGCATAAAAAGAGGAAACATACCTGCAAGAGAGCAAATATTTTTTAAGCAATTTTTTTTGATATGATAATCAAAATAAAATTGCTTTTTCTCATTCCAAAAAAGGGTTCCGATCGCTTTTTTTCGATTGATATATTTAGACTTGTAGAAGGTAGACTTCTTTTCAAAGTTTAATTTTTTTGCAAAATCACAAAGTGTTTTTTCGCTAAGGTAAAGAAGGCAGTTCAGATCAATTGGAGCAATATCTATTGTCTCAATTGAGGAAAGATCAGTAGGATTTTCTAAAAAGCGAGATGAAAAATCCCAACCTGATTCACAAGATGCTCTAAGATTTCGATAAAAATTTTTGGGAGAAATTACGTTACTATATAAAGCAACATCTTCTCGATATGATTCAGGTCGCGGACTATCTTCGTTATCAAAATATCGATTGAGAAGGTGATTGTTTATTCTAACCACTCTTTTTTGTACATCTCCAGTTTTTGTAAGAGTATTTTCTCCATTCATCCAAAATTGATATTCTATTTCTAAGCTTTCAAAATGAGAGAGAGCAAATTTTTCATCGATTGTTTCGATCAAACGCAGTAGAAGTGAAAATACAGGGGGTTGCGATCTAGATAAATAATAGATTCTGTTTCCATTTGGAACAAATCCATATCTTTTGATCAAATAAGAAAAGTTTGTGATTATATCTTTAATGATTTGGGGATTTTTTGTGTGGCCAAGTGCAACAAAGTAGCTATCCCAGTAATAGACTTCTCGAAACCGCCCACCAGGTATGAAATGAGGTTTTGGAAGTGGAATCAGAGTAGAATGAGCTTCTTTTGGAAATTCACATCGTAAATCTTTCCACAGGGTTTCAATATATATTTGGATCGGAGCATCTTTTCTTGTTTTTTTAACAAAGGAAATTGGAGGATCGAAGTGCTTTTCAACAAAAGCTTTAAGATCAAAATTTGATTCAGTGACTCTCTTCTGATACTCTCTTTGAATAGTATCAGGGTCAATTTTTGGAGTGCAGTCTACAAAATACTTTGAGTCAGGGAATATTTTTTCCATTTCAACTTGTTCAAAAAGTGGTCCGCTTAGTTGGATATAATTATTATTCATTCTTATCCTTTGTTTAATTATTAAATAAGCTATTGACATGTTAATAATCAACGGTTAACAAAAGGTTGTTTGTTTGATTAATAATTAGTTCTGCCGAGATGGATAATAAAGATAAAAAAGTAGTTTTTTTCAACTTTTGGTTTTTTTTCATTATAGCTTCGATTTTACTTACCATTGATACTTTGCAGATTTCTTTATCCAAAGATCTCTCCATAAAAGTGTCGCAGATGTTCTTACTAGAATCATATTTGCAAACTCTTTTAGAGGTGTCATTTATTTCTGCAATTGCCCTATGCATCAAGGGAAGAGTTTCTTCGAAAATTTACCACCTATTTATTGCAGGCTGCTTTCTATTTTTATTAATACATTGTATTGACTTTATTCTGATTCGATTTATGAGCCTTTCCTTTTGGAGTGCTCTTTCTGTTGTTTTAGATGAAACGCTTGATAATTTTTTAGAGCAGCTATATTTAACCGGTATTCCACTGCAAGTCTGGTTTTTTGTATTCTTTCCAATTGCTCTTGCTATTCCCTGCATAGGAATATTCATTTATAAAGGGCTACAGAAAATCACCTTTAAGAGTAAGAGTAAGTCTCACATAAAAAAAATTAGTTTTTTTGCAGGAAGTTCATTTTTAGTCTTATTCGTAATTGAAGTATTTGTAATGAGAGGTATTTCCATGGATAAGATGGAGTCATACCAATCTCTACTTCCATGGAAAAAAACTTATTTTGGAACTAAGTATCCATCCTTGCAACCTCGTGTTTCTTTTTCACCTCTACGCGATGAGAAAGATCTAAAAAATCAAATCGAGAAGATGACATTTAATGTAGAAAATAAACCTAACATCTATTTATTTATTGCAGAGTCTCTTCGAAATGACTTTATCAACCATAAAAATGCCCCCCATTTAACAAGGTTTGCATCTGAGAATATCTCTTTAGATAAGAGTTATTCAAACGCAAATGCAACTCATAAATCTTGGTATTCAATCATGCATAGTAATGAGTCGCTTTACTGGGCAGAGTATGGAAAGCGGGGAAATAAAGAGGGAAGTATTCCTCTAATGCTTTTAAAAAAAATGGGATATCAGATTCATGTTCATACAGGCTCTATGCTTAAATACTATCACCTAGACGAAATCATGTTTGGTGAAGATAAAAAGCTGTTAGATTCGTTTACGGAATTTCTTCATTGTAATGTAAAAGATGCACATAGATCGGATGCGCAAACAATCAGTCATCTCATGCAAAATATAACTGAAGGTAGCTCTCAGGTCCATATTGTTTTCTTGGATTCTACGCACTTTAACTATAGCTGGCCAAGTGATTATGAAGCTCCTTTTATTGATGTGAATGCCCCATCTGCGCATCTTCGGATGTTTGACGAGAAAAAAGGTATTGAATCAATTAAAAATCGATATCGGAATTCAATTCATTACGTAGATTCTTTATTTGGAAAATTTTTAAAAACGCTTAAGAAAAAAAATCTCTATGAGGATTCGATCATCATTTTTACCGGAGATCATGGAGAAGAGTTTTATGAAGAAGGGAATTTGTTCCACGCCTCAAATTTAAGTGATATGCAAATTACCCCACCCATTTTGTATAAGCTTGGGAACAATGAAAAATTCAATTGCTTATCAAAGAGACCAGAGGTGACTTCTCACATAGATATTTTTCCGACGATTTTGGATGTTGTGATTCAAGACGGTAGTTTAGATACATCCTTATTTTTTGATGGTATATCCATACTTTCTAACAAGCACCAAGATGTAGTTATCTCTGGAAAATATAATGGCTCAAGAGCTCCCGTAGAGTTCGCTCTTAGAACGAAGGAGATAAGAGTTCTATATAGGATGCAATCAGCAAATCTACAAAGTCCTCATTTACGCATTATTTCGGTAAAAAATCTAGAAACAGAGGAATATCTACCTCGGGAAAAAGTACAAAATAGCATAGATGTGTATCAAAAGCTTTTAGAAGAAGTTTTTACTCAAGATACTAGCATTCAATAAGATAAACTGTGCTCTTAATCTCATTTAAAGATGGTGTTGACAGCAACGTTGTAATGATGTAACATTACATCAAGATAGGGGAGTTCAAATGGATGGTTTCGCGGAGTTTATTAAGCTTATTAAAGCGCAAAAGAACGAACTTGAGTTAGATAGGTTGCTCAATCTTCTTCTGACACCAGAAGAGATGGAGGCTATTGCTAAAAGAGTCATCATTATTGAAGCGCTTTTGAAGAAAGAAAAAAGCCAACGAGAAATCGCTAAAGATTTTTCTTTGAGCATTGCAAAGATTACAAGAGGGTCAAATGCTCTAAAGAGAATAGACCCAAAGCAAAAAGAGAAATTAATCCGTCATTTTAAGTAGCGCTATGTTTGAAAAATTAGAAAAAGAAGATTTTATTACTCTTGCAAAAACACATGCAAGAATTGCTGTTTTTCAAGAATTTCCTGCTGATTTAATGACTCCTATGCAAGCCCTGCAAGCTATTCGGAAAGAATTTCAAGATATAACGCTTTTAGAATCTGCACATATCCATCCAAGCATGGGGCGTGTATCTGTAATTGGGTTTGATCCGATTGCAGAAGTGAAGGCTTTTGCCAATCAGTGCACTATAAGAAGTGGTGATGATATTTCCAAAGAGAACAAGGATCCACTTACCGCTCTCAGAGGTTTACAAGAAAAGTATAAAGTCGGGAGCACAAAACCACTTGGTGGTTTTGTGGGAGGGATATCAGGGTACTTTGCGTTTGAAGCGATTTCCTATTTTGAAGATGCAATTTCATTTTTAGATGATGAGCAATCGATGCCAGATCTTTTTT
>JAJFMG010000057.1 GCA_021772295.1 Chlamydiota bacterium
ATTTGATCTGCAATGTTTTTCTGCAGACTCGTTATACTATTGGGAATAATACAGGGATCAGGAATGATTAGTCTTAAAAAATCAACCTCTTCAAAATATTTTTCAGAAAAGCAATTAGAATTTTCACATAAATGAGTTTTACATTGATTCAAGGGTGATGTCAAAATCGCACTAGATATGGCCCGTAGTTTATTTGCTAATAATGAGTCTCGTTCACAAAGGCTTCCAGGAAGAGTGGTGGCATAAATATAAGGTGCATTAAAGTCCTGCGGAAGTGCTGGGGGCTGTCGTGATTTGTCTGTTGCAATTGAAATGCCAAACGGGTCGGAATAAAAGCCTATAGATTCGGTCCAGAATTCAGATGTGTTTAATTCAGATGTGTTTCGAGATGACATAATAAGCAAATTGGATAATTTTTTCTATATCATGGATGGATAGAAAAAAGGAGGCAAGAAGTTTTTAAGTGAGAGAAAATTACTCCCAAATACAGATTGCAGTGGCAAATTGCTTGCAGTGGCTTATCGATAAAAGTAGTTGAGGACTTTCAAAGTATTTGGAAGCTTTATTAGAAATTGCAACGGATGGCTTCCCAATTTGATCTTTTTGGATTTCTATATCTTGCCAACCAATATGTTTGCCAAAGCCTGTTCCAAGGGCTTTAACAACAGCTTCTTTCGCGCAGAACCTGGCCGCAAAATGCATCGCTGGATCTTTTTTAGAATTACAATAGTCAATCTCTTCTTTGGTGAAAAGTTTGCCTAGAAAGTGGTTTCCATAGGAATCGATCGATTTGCGGATTCGATCGATTTCTATAATGTCGGTGCCTATCCCTTTCATTCATCCCCGTCGAAGTATTCATCATCTTCAATGTCAGATGCTTTTCCGAATTCATCAAGAGCGTTACAGAAAATCATTCTTCCAGATGAGGTATGTTTTACAGAGAGAACTTGCGCATCTATGGTTTCACCAATGTAGTGACCACCACCATTGATAACTACCATAGTACCATCTTCTAAATAACCAACACCTTGTCTTGGTTCTTTACCATATCGTTGCACTTTAATCTTAATAAGCTCACCCGTTTGCATTAGAGGCTTAAGAGCATTGGAAAGAGTGTGAAGATTGATAATGAGTATTCCCTCGATCGTCGCCATTTGGACGCGGGAGATATCCGCTGTCAGCATGTTTGAATCGGTGAGTCTCGCTAAACGAATAAGTTTACTTTGAATGTCTTTTACCTCTGGAAAGTCTGTGTCGTTAAACCTTACTGCAAGCCCCGGTAGTTCTTCCATTTTTTTGATTACATCTAAACTTCGTTTTGACTTGATCTTACTGGCTTCGTCACCAGTTTCTAATTTGGCGTAGAGATCTTTAATAATAAAACGGGGAATGACTATGTGTTGATCAAGAAGGCCTGTCGCACACATATCTAAAATTCGTGCATCAGATAATACGGAAGCGTCTACAATCAGATCTTTTTTCTTCTGGGCAGTTGGAGAAAATTTAACAAACGGTACGCTGATATAAAGCTCATCTGAGGATCGCAGCGTTAAAATGGTTCCTAAGTATATTCCAAATAGAAATAGCGCGATTTTAATCATCTCTATCGCTTGTGGGGATAGCATTATGGATGCTTTAGAAATATCTAAAACAGCTCCAAGAATAAGCACCAAAGCCTCTCCCATCAAATATCCAAAAAAGAGACCAATAATCGCAATATTAAAAGAGCGAAGATTAAAGCGCCTAAAGAGAATATCGAAACCAACTAAGACAATCATTAAAACAATACCAGATACAATGCCAATAATGACATTTGTCATATGATCGCCAGTAGCTCTTGACACCATGTAGGTTGTCATAAAGAAAATACTTATAATGGTAAAAAAGATTCGAGTAAAAACGAGCGAGACATTCATAAACTTAATCTCCAGTAATGTTGGTTTTTTTTTATTGTAAATCAAGGATTTACATATCTATTTAGGATTCGTCTTATTTCAAAATATTCAAATAATGGGTCCAATATAGGGGTTTAAATTATTAAAGCAAGAAAAATTCAATTGCTTTAGAAATATATAGCGGGGTTATTTTGCATTCGCTAAGCTTAAACCATTATTCATATAACCCAAGTGAGTTAAAAATGTCCCATGTAAAAGCTATCATATTGTCCGGTGTAATTTGGTTTGTAGTTTCTTTACAACTTCTTTGGAAGGGAATGAACTATACACTTGTTTCAGCAGTGGAAGAAAAAGGGGCATTTTTTTCTTTTATAGAAAATTTTGTATCAGAGCCTGTCCAAGCATCTCTTATAATTGTTGCAATAGGAGTACTTGTTGGAATACTTAAAGGTCAGTTTGTTTTAGCAAAAACAGTTAAAAGAGTGATAAGAAGAATTTTAACTCTTCAAAATCCGATACCATTTAAAAAACTCTATACTAGAGGTTATGTCTTTCTTTTACTTGGTATGATGCTTTTAGGTCTTTCTATGCGTTTTATTGGTTTGCCGTTTGCCATTCGAGGTTGTATTGATATAGCAATTGGATTTGCTCTTCTTAGTGGATCCTTTCAATATTTTAGAGGCGCCTTTTTTCTAAGTCTTGAACTCAAGAGATAGTCTTATTTGTGATAGCTAGAGCCTTTTTGAATTTCAAAGGCGCGATATATTTGCTCTAAAAACAAAAGCCGCACCATTTGGTGGGTGAGTGTTAGTTTGGATAAGCAGATGCGATTTGTGGCTGCTTCTCTAATTGTATCTGGAATGCCGTTAGAGGCCCCGATTAGAAAATTAAGGTGTGAACCATGTTGCTTTAATTTTTCAAAAAGAATATTTGCAAAACTCTCACTTGTAAATTCTTTTCCACTTACATCTAAACAGATGAATTTGGGTAGTCTTTCAATTGCGTGATATAGCTTTTCTTCCGTTTTGAATAGATTCCACTCAATTTTCAAAGCAGGGCGTAGTCTTGTTTCATAGACAGCTAGGGCATCTACGAGCCAAGGCTCCTTGTTTTTTCCAACAGAAAAAATTGAAATTGTGTACATAAGAGAGATTGTCTTATAATTTTGCCATCTATTCTAACTTTGGAGTTTATTATCGCATATCTTTTTTGGGATCCAAGTCCGATTTGTTTTCGAATTCCGCTCCTTGATAGACCCATTATGTGGTATGGGGTTTTATTTGCGCTTGGTTTTTTTATTGGATTCTGCGTTTTAAAACTATTATTTACCTATTTTTTTGCATTAAGGCCTGAGATTGCAAAAGATGATATTGAAGATATTTCGTTACTGCAAAAAAGTTTAAAGACACAATTTCCAGCAAGTAAACTAGATGGAAACTGCGCAACATCGTTGTCTACAGAATTAAATCTTGTTGTTATAGAACCCACTTCGTTGGGATTTTCTCCTAAATGGATCTATCAGCTTTTCTCCAAATTTTTTTCTAAAGAAGAAAAAGCCTCTTTGCTAAGAAGGCTTTTTTTAGAAAAAAATGTATATGGCCTTACAACCCTTGCTAGTAAGAGTCAGGTGCTTGCAGAGAAAATCACATTCTATGTGATGATTGGAGCTGTAATAGGCGCAAGGCTTGGGCATATGCTTTTTTATGAAGCGCCGTCTTATTACTTAACTAATCCAAGTGTGATTTTTAGAGTATGGGAAGGAGGCTTAGCAAGTCATGGCGGTGTAATTGGTATATTAGTGAGTGTTTTAATTTTTGTTTTAAAGCAACGCAAAAAATTTCCTTCAATGTCCTTTCTTCGAATAATTGATTTTGCAGTAATCCCGACAGCACTTGCTGGCGCTTTTATTCGGTTCGGAAACTTTGTAAATCAAGAGATACTAGGTGTTGGTTCTAAGTTGCCATGGGCAATTGTTTTTGGACATCCTGCGGATGGATCTACTCAAATTGCACGACATCCAGTACAAATCTATGCAGTAGTATTTTATCTTGTTACTTTTCTTTTTTTAGTACATCTATTTGTTCGAAAAAAAGTATTTAGGAAAAAAGGTCTCTTAACAGGAATGTTTTTTGTCTTGGTATTCTCATTTCGGTTTGTTTTAGAGTTTATCAAAGAATCTCAAAGTGAGCTTGTTGCCCAAAATTCTCTTTTGAATATGGGACAAATCCTTAGTATTCCAGTTGTAATTGTTGGTATCGGGTTGCTTATCAGGAATAGGACTAAGGCTTTAAATTCAAGTGCGGAAATGTAGGTAAAATTTCTTCCATCATTGCAGATAGCGATTTTTTGGGATAATTATCGCGCTGCGAAATTTCCAGCCACTTGAGGCATCGATCATACGACGACTCTTCAAATGATGCTAAATTCTGATACCACATTAACTTGTAGCTAATCCAGATTCTTTTCTCTAGTTGTTTAGATAGGGGCAGATCTTTGGGAAGAGTCTTCGAAAAAGTAGAAAGAACTCTGGATACAAAGTCTTTATGAGAGACTTTGGTCTCATCTAAGTAAAGCGATTGCCATGTTTTGAGCATAGATTTTGCAAGGGAAGATGTTTTATCAAAATGCAGGAATTTACAGATGAGATCGCTTTGAGAGCACCAAGTGTTAATGCGGTGATTTCTAATCAGTTGCTCTTGTTTGGAGGGAGTCTTTGAAAGTTTTAGATTTTCAATTTTGTGAAAAGTCTGCATTGCCTTTGCAATAGCAGATTTAAAAGAGATCAATGGATTATCAATAACGATATTTTCGATTTCATCTTTGATTTTTATAAGTGACTGGATCTCAAAAACAGACTCTACTTTTTTTCTTTTTTGCAAAGATCGCCATATGTAGATTTCAAGCTCATCAAAGTTTTCAAGAGCAATGGATGGTAATTTTACAGCTTCGGTATAAGATTCATAAATGGTATCTTGCACTTTTTTTAGTGTTTTCAGTTCTACTTTCTCCTGCAGAAAATGCATTTCTGCATTTATGAAAACAAATAGAGTTGGGTTGATTTTTGGTTTGGGAAGAGTTGCATCGCCCTGCAAGTTTGCGTAAAGGTATGCAACACCTTTATCAAGAGTTTTTCTTTGCATTTTTTTGGGTAGAGCAAGTGCGATTGGATAAAGAGCGAGTATTCTTTGAATAAGCTCTTGGGTTTTGGTGTCGTAGCAAAGTTTTTTTATACTTAATAGATATCCTGTGTGTCTTTTGATAAAGGAGTTTAAAAGAATATGGTCTTCAGGAAAAAGAGTGGTATCTAATGTTTTTGTTTTAAAAAAAGAAACGGATAAAATTATAGATATGATGGATAGTAATCTGTGTCTTGAGCACAGATTACTGATATTGCTATAGACTTCTAAGCTCTGGTAAACTTTTTGTGTAAGCTCTTTTTGAGAAAGTATTTCTGAAGCATTTTCTTCCAATAGGCATTGTATAATCATTTGATCGAGGGGACCATACTCAGTATCTATATTGTTTGCAGTAATGGGTGTTAAACCCTTAATGAGATGTTTTTGTGTGGTCCAAATTCGCTGCGCAAGTTTTTCTAAATCTATTTTTTCTCCATCAGTGCTAGCAATGTATTTTGAAATAGTAAACGCATGTTTTTTTGCTAACTGATAGGGGGATTGTAGATCGCTTAGTTCTTCGAGTGAAATATGTTGTAGCCTTTCTTTGATAATGTAATCAACATTGAGTCTGCCATCAACAGAAAAGGCATCTTTTTGATTTTGCATTTTATCGTAGTTATGACTCACTCTTTCAAAGAGGTTCTTTAGAGCGGCGTTTTTGATGTGATAGGCAGGAAATGCTTTAGAAAAATCTGGTAGGATGTTTTTTAGTAAGTCGGTTTGGATTTTCTTGGACCAGTTTTTTGGATTTCCATAGCTTGCTACAACTTTTTTGATTTTCTTTGTAAGAAATAGACTCAAATCAGAAAATGGATCATGGAATTCTTCGGTTTCATCAATAGATTGTAAATGAGCTTTGTTAATCTCATCTGAAATTGATGGGTAATCGTTTGGAGAAAATTGAGGAGCAGATTCTGCCATATAAAGAAATCCTATATAATTTTGTTATTAATATATGATTTTTGTTCTATCAATCTAATTTGTTTTTGTCTAATTCTTTGTTTGTTTTCTTAACTTATATTCTTTAGTTTTATTAATTATTTTTTAAAAACAAAATGATATTGTTCCGTTGTAAGAAATAGTTCTTGGGTTTTAATGCCTATCTGAAAATAATGGGCAGTTTCAGAAAAAGTTGAAATGTAAGGAGAATTTTCCAATGAATCACGTAATGGTAGCAGGACATTTAGGCGCAGATCCCGAAGTGCGATTTACATCTTCCGGGCAAAAGGTGATTACTCTTAGAGTTGCATGTAACTCTAGAAAAGGAGGCAAAGAAGAAACGATTTGGTGGAGGCTTACTATTTGGGGTGAGCAGTATGATAAAATGATGCCTTATCTAAAGAAAGGGTCTGCGATTATGGCTTGGGGTGAAATGAGCAAACCTGAGATTTATACTAATAAAGAAGGGCAACCTCAGTTATCTCTTAATATGACAGTGAGCCAAATGTCATTTAGTCCTTTTGGAAAATCAGACCAAAGACAAGGTTCTCCTCAAACAATGAATCAACCGCAATCTGATCCTTTTGGGCAACCGACTCAAAATCAGATGGTAGGATCAAATGCTATGCAAGAGCCTTTTTCACAAGTAATGCAAGGGCAGGGAATGGGAGATTTGCCCCAAAACAGTACAATTTCTGATGATGACATCCCATTTCTGTAGGAGTTTATGAAATTTACATCGACTCAAAATATAGAAAAAAGAAACGACTGTGATATCACAGTCGTTCCCTTTTTTAAGTCCCAAAAAAAAGCCAAAGTTGCCGCATCTATTTCTTCGTTAGAAGAGGAGTGGGAATTTGCGGTACAGTCTCAAGATTTTAAAGGAAAAAAAGAGCAAACAATGCTCATGTATTCTAAATCTCCCAAAGAAAAAAGAATACTTTTACTAGGTCTTGGAGATGAAAAAAGCTGCTCTATTGAGTCGCTGCGAAGATCCTATAGCGCTTTTGTAAAAAGGTGTCTTCATAAAGATTGGAAAAGTGCTAATGTGATTTTTCCGATTATAAAGGATGTAAAAGACATTGATATTGCGTCGGCAATTATTGATACGCTTTACCTTTCTAATTATGAATTTGATTACAAATCTACATCTACTAAATCGAAAGCTCTGCAATCGATTTGTTTATGTGGTATTGGCAAAGAGGCTCTTTCTTATGCACAATACGCATCGCATGTATTTTCTGGAGTAAACTTAACCAAAGACCTTGTCAATGGCAATGCTGATGAGATCACGCCGCAAGCGTTTTGTAAGCTTGCAAATGAATTAGCGAAATCAAATCCAAGTATTAAAACAACGATCTTAGATAAGAAAAAACTGGAAAAAGAAAAGCTTGGATTAATTTTAGCTGTGAATCGATCCTCAAAAAGAGATCCAGCACTTATTATTATGGAGTATACGGGCAATCCATCTTCTAAAAAAAGAGGCGCTATTCTTGGTAAAGGAGTAACCTATGACACAGGTGGGTTAACGCTAAAACCCACACCTGGCATGCTTGATATGAAGTGTGACATGGGCGGCGCAGGCCTTGTATTCGGAGTCATGCAAGCTATTGCTAAACTCAAGCTAAAAATAAATCTTATAGCAGCTGTGCCGACGACTGAAAATGACATTGGTTCAAATTCTTATAAGCTTGGAGATGTATATACCTCCTATCATGGTAATACTGTCGAAGTTACCAACACGGACGCCGAGGGAAGATTAATTCTTGCAGATGCTGTTGCATATGTAGAAAAAAATTATAATCCTACCTTTATGATGGATTTTGCAACGCTTACTGGCGCTGTTGAGGTTGCTATTGGAGATGAGAGAGCTGGTATTTTTACAACAGATTTAACTCTTGAAAAAAGACTTATGGAATCTGGTAATAAAACCGGTGAGTTACTTTGGCCTTTTCCAATGGATGAAGAATATGCCGAACCTCTCAAATCAGACATTGCAGATACAAAAAATAGTGGTGGCCGAAAAGGGGGAGCAATTCAAGGTGCTCACTTTATCAAGAAATTTGTGAAAAAAACGCCGCATGTTCATGTGGATATTGCAGGTGTTGCCTATTTGGATAAACCAAGAAGGTATCATGTCACAAGAGCTACAGGCTTTGGTGTGCGATTAATGGTAGAGATGTTACAAAAGTATTATGTATAAAGTACAAAGGCTTGAGGCGGGAATCCGCCTCAGCGCTTTTCTTGCTAAAAAGCTTCCAGAATTTTCTCAGAAAAAAATTCAACATGCGATTGATCTTGGTGCATGCCATATAAATGGAAGGCAAGAGCGGTACTCTTCCTACAAGGTTCGCTTGGGAGAAATAATTACATTCAATGTTGATTTAGCTGTATCTTTAACAAAAAAACAAACAGTAGAAATTGTATTTGAAGATGATGAGATACTTATCTGCAATAAGCCAACTGGTATTGAATGCATTGAAAAAGACATTCAAGGTCTATTTTCTGATGAAAAATTACGATTAGTTCATCGACTCGATAGAGAAACATCGGGCGTATTGATCCTTGCTAAAAATAAAGAGATGCAAACAAAGCTAGAAGAGCTATTTGCCAAGCGTTTGGTTACTAAACTATATGTTGCTTTTGTACATGGAGTTGTAGCTAAAGGGGAGCGTTTAATACAGTCATGGCATGGAAAAATTGATCACGTTCATAATTTATATGGCTCTGTGTCTGCAACAAAGGGAAAACAGGCAATTACTTTAATTGAGGTCTCTAAATCTTACCCTAAGTATTCCCTTGTAAAATGTTTTCCAAAAACAGGCAGAACCCATCAGATCAGGGTTCATCTAAAAGAAATGGGGCACCCCATTATCGGAGATCATTTATATGGAAAAAAGTATACCAAACTGCAGGCCAGCAGATTGCTTTTGCATGCAATGGGACTTATGTTTACTCATCCAAAAACAAAACAAAAGGTTCAGGTGCGGGCTGATATTCCAAGTGACTTTAAGATAATTGAAAAGAAATGATATTTTTAGCAAAACAATTACTTTTCATTGAATGTCCGTTTTTTTCGATTGTACTCAGAGGATCTGTAAATGAAAAAAACGATGTATCTCATTCGAGCATTGTGGCATTGGCGCTCAATTGAAAGACTGTCAAGATGGAGCGCAAGCTCTTTTTGATTCCTGGCTTGTAGACACTTTGCAACAAAAAAGTATACTTGCATGTCTTTGGGATAAGGTATCATTATTCGCTCAAGAAAAGCATCTTGCAATGAAGAAAAAATGACGTGCATTAAAGACTTTTAGATTCCGTATTTGCAAGTCTAAATAAAGAGGGATTCACTCTGATTTTGGGAGAAGATTGCTCGATTGTAAATGGCACGTGGAATGTTGTTTGCAAGTTTTTAAATCAAGAGTCAAATGGGCCTTCTTTGGATACGAGTCCATCTGATGCCATACATAGTATGGACTTGTCGTCTCTTCTGGAATATGGCGACCCTAGACTTTGTGAGCTATCAAAAAAACGATCATGTCTGATTGGAATAAGGTCATATGAGCTCTGAGAAAAGGAGTTATTAGAAAGGCTCGGTTTTCGTATTTTTTATCATGAAGAAGTGGTACAAAGTGGGCTTGATACTAGAATGGCTAAGGCATTATCGATTGTATCAAGTGGAACCTGTGGATTTGAAGTGTTACTTGATTTCGATGTTTTTGATCCATAAGATACGCCGAGAGTTGGCACCGCGAGCCAAATGGTGTAAATACTAATGAAATGCTTAAAGCGCTAGAGGTGTTTGAAGAGCATTCTGATTAAAAGCTTTTGAACTCATAGGGTATATAATCCAGCTTGTGATCATAATCTTAGAAGCTATCAATTAGTTGTGGATTCAGTCGTAGCAGCTCTTTGAGCTAAAGTGCAAAAGCTCGCTTTTGTTTAAGCTTATTTTATGCTATGATTTAGCTTAAAAAAGTAACTATAGATGTAATGAAGAAGTACCTTTTTGTAAAAACATCCGCTCTTGGGGATATTCTGCAATCGCTTTTTGCTGTGCAAGACCTAGTACAAAGAGATCCAAGTGCTATTATTGACTTTGTT
>JAJFMG010000058.1 GCA_021772295.1 Chlamydiota bacterium
ATATCCTCTTCTTTAGGGAAAATTTGAGCTCTAGATTGTTTTTCCAAAATCAAAAATTCTTTTAACTTTGTGACGTACTCTTTTTGCAACTCGCCTAGTAAAATAGCATGCCAACTCTTATGAAGCGTTATCATTATTAAACCTTAAGTTTTTTATCTATATTGACAGAATCTCATCTTAATACCTACAATTTTAGATCTTTGTGAATTATCTGGGTGTAGCGCAGCTTGGCTAGCGCACTAGCATGGGGTGTTAGGGGTCGGAGGTTCGAATCCTCTCACCCAGATTTTTTTCTTGTTCATAACTCTGTTGATATCTGTGTTTATAGTCCGTTCAAAAATCTCATTTGGAAATCTTTGTTGATAAATAGCCAGTTACCAACAACTTCTCAACAGACTATGAACAGAAAAATTTCATGGGTAAAAGGTAGGGCTTTTCAACATTCCCACACAGACAAAAGAAGACTATATATATTTATATATATAAGTAATTCTTATCTTTAGAGTGTGGAAATGTATTTTCATCAAGATCAAAAAGAGATTGCTTTTTCCTAGACTACTTATATTATCATAAAGAAAACGGCAACCATTTAGGAAATATGAAAAATCAAGACACTTCTTCTTTTTTTGATATAGATGAAAGTTTAAGCACACTTTTTAAAGAATCGCCTTGGAAGACGTTGCAACATTTAAAATCTTATTTCTCTTCATATTCTTTTTCTTTGCAAAGTCCAATACCTGTAAATGTCGCCATCAAAAACAAAGCAAGTGTATTCATTGGAAAAAATGTAACGATAGATCCATTTGTTTATATCGAGGGGCCATGCATTATTCTAGACAACGCGCACCTCTCTCACGCTAGCTATATTCGCCCATACAGCGTTATTGGCAGTGGAGCAAGGGTTGGGCATGCATCAGAAGTAAAACACTCTATTATCATGCCCGGTGCGTCTTTAGCTCATTTCAATTATGTAGGTGATTCTATTATCGGAAATGAAGTTAATCTTGGAGCTGGCGTTAAATGTGCAAATGTTCGTTTAGATAGTGAAGCTGTTATCGTTTCATATGGTGGGCAGAAAATCGACACAGGTCTTTTTAAAATGGGAGCCATTGTAGGTGATAGGTGTAAAATTGGATGTAACGTTGTATTAAATCCTGGAACAGTGATCCCTAAAAATGTACAATGTTTTGTTAGAAGTTCTCACTGTAAACGAATCAATCCGGCGGATGAATGCTAATTACGAACTCTCCAGTAATCTCATTGCAAAAGAAATTTAACGATTATTTAAGTGTATTCTTGCCAACTATTGAAGCTCCAACAACCTTAAAAGAGGCTTGTGTCTATTCATTATCATCCCCTGGAAAAAGACTTCGTCCCATTTTAGTTATGGCAATGGCGGAAGCGCTTGGTGATCACTTTGATGTTTTGCAACCAGCTCTGGTGGTGGAACTTTTTCACAGCGCATCACTTATTGCAGATGACATGCCTTGTATGGACAATGCCGATTTACGACGAGAAACCCCCACTCTACATAAAAAATTTGGTGAGACCACAGCTCTTCTTGCAAGTTATGGGCTTTTAACCCTTGCCTTTGAAAAAATTCACTCTTCGTCTCAGCATTTGATAAAGCAAAAACCATCCTTAGTAGATAGCGCAAATGAGATATGTGCAATTGCTTTGGCATTAGCTTCCAGGTGCTCTGGGTTACAAGGGGCAACATCTGGTCAGTATTTAGATCTTTTTTCAGTGTGTAAAACCAAAGACTCAATCTATGATGTAATGTACAAGAAGACAGGAACGCTTTTTGAGGTGTCTCTTCTTTTTGGTTGGCTTTTTGGAGGAGGCGATCTTGATAAAGTGCCTCAAGTAAAAAAGCTCGCAAATCATTTTGGAAACGCTTTTCAAATAGCCGATGACATTGACGATTTGGAAAAAGATAAAGATCTTGGAGGCCTTATGAATATTGCTTATCATTTAGGGATAAAGGAGACAAAAAAACTCTTTTTTACGGAAGTGGAATCTTTTGAAAAGTCATTACAAGCGCTAGATATTTCTCATAATGTTTTTTCTGAAATCAAAGAAAAACTCTTGCTTGCTGTAAAAAACAGCTAATGTAAAACCGCTTTACATTGGCGCAAAACATACGTTTTGCGCCGAGTAGTTGCATTATTTGGTTTTGAGTAATTCTTCAATTATATCAGCGCCATCGCTTTGCTTTTTCTCTTCTTTTGGAGGGTCAAGTTGGGCAATAATTTTTAATTCGATTTCGTCTGCAAGCTTTGGGTTCTTTTTTAACTCGTCTTTACTTGCTTCTTTTCCTTGACCAAGCTTTTGAGAATTGTAGCTATACCAAGAACCTTTTTTCTCAATAATACCAAGTTCAGATCCAAGATCAATAATGGAGCCCATTTTAGAAATCCCTTCATTAAACATGATGTCAAATTCGGCAACTCTAAAAGGGGGGGCCATTTTATTTTTGACAACTTTTACTTTGACACGGTTTCCCATGACTTCTTGGTTGTTGGTTCCTTTGATACTACCAACTCTTCGTATGTCTAAACGGATAGAAGAATAAAACTTCAACGCTCTACCACC
>JAJFMG010000059.1 GCA_021772295.1 Chlamydiota bacterium
CATCTTTGTACCGGTATCTGCTTGCATTTTACCATTGGTCAGAGCCACTGAGTAAAACTCTCCTACAGATTCATCACCAATCAGTAAACATCCTGGGTATTTCCAAGTGATAGCGGCGCCCGCTTCCACTTGCGTCCAAGAAATCTTCGATTGAACCCCTTGACACTTTCCTCTTTTAGTAACAAAATTGTAAATACCACCTTTGCCTGTTTCTCTATCACCTGAATACCAATTTTGCACGGTCGAATATTTGATTTCAGCGCGATCTAAAGCAATCAGTTCTACAACAGCTGCATGGAGTTGGTTTTCATCGTACGCCGGCGCTGTGCACCCTTCTAAATAACTTACAGAGGATTCTTCTTCAGCAATGATTAGCGTTCTCTCAAACTGACCAGTTTCTCTTTCATTAATTCTAAAGTAGGTAGAAAGTTCAATCGGACATTTAACGCCTTTTGGAATGTAAACAAAAGACCCATCTGAAAATACAGCTGAATTCAAAGCTGAATAAAAATTGTCGGTGATTGGAACAACTGTCCCCAAATATTTTTCAATCAGCTCTGGGTATTTATGAACAGCTTCTGAAATTGGGCAAAGAACAACGCCTGCATCTACAAGTGTCTTTCTAAAAGTTGTACCTATTGACACAGAATCAAAAACAACATCTACAGCAACATTCGCAAGCCTTTTTTGCTCATCTAAGGGAATACCTAGTTTTTCAAAGGTTTCAATGAGAGCTGGGTCTACTTCATCCATACTGCTCAATTGTTGCTTTTTCTTTGGCTCCGAGTAGTAACTCATTTCTTGAAAATCAATCGGATCGACATTTAGGTTCGACCAATCTGGAAGAGGCATTTCTTGCCACTTTGCATAGGCTTTTAATCGGAAATCAAGTAAAAATTTGGGCTCATTTTTTTTCTTTGAGATAGCTCGAACCGTATTCTCATTTAGGCCCTTTGGAAAAACCTCTGACTCAATTTCAGTACGAAATCCGTATTTATATTTTGATTTCTCTTCAAGTGCTTGCTCTGTAGACATCGTGACCCTTTAAATTCTTGCCTAGAAGGATACGTAACTTATTCATCTTTGTCAATTAGAAGCGGTATTACAATTACGTATCTTCAAATTACAAATATTTTTAAATTATGATTAATTTTATATCTTAGCCATCAGCGCTTGCAAACATAAGCATTTGTCTAATGCGATCTATTTCTGTTTCGTCTAAGTGAGGCGCCACATTTTCAACAAACTCAGTGATATTTCCGGAGCAATCTAGAGCGCTCCTCATACCCGCAGAATCTCTGTTAACCATAAGTGCCATAAATGCCACGCCACGATAACCTGGTAGGTCACTGGCAAAATAAAAACTACTTATATCACAACCTGGATCTATATTAAATCTAGCATTATCAGGAGAAATGGCCATAGAGTCGCCTTGGGGATGGACATGAACATTCATCGAGCAAAAACTGTCTACATTCAGCCCATCACTCGACTCTTCTCTGACCACTCCTCTAGGTGAACAAATTCCCATCTCAAAATTCCCATTCGCAGTAGAATTGAATAAAACATCAGGAAACGCTAAGGGATGTATTATAACATTTCTAGAAACTGTCGATAAATCTGTGCCGTCAAAAACTACAAAAAATAGATCTAATTGATCTCGCCCTAAACTTCCATATCGATTCTGAATCTCTGCTGGAAAACGTGATAATTGTGCTATTGGCAATCGAACTGTAAGCATTGGGTCTGCGAATTCATAACCCGAGGGATCATAATGGCCAATTGTTGGCAAACATTCAAGATAAACAAGCCCACTGCTACACACACCTGGCTCGAGCTCTGGCCTATGAGTATCAAGGGTAATATACTTCCCTGCAATTCCAACTCCATTCACATCGGCGCATTGCTCATCCAACACTTTTTCTACTTCAAGCTGGACAATTACATGCTCAGGACTATTGGGTATCATCGACCTTTCTGAAGAGACATTGGAAATAGCTGGATTTGAAGTACTTGTGGCCCCATGTGCACTTCGAAAAACTTCTAAGGGTACAAGTGGGAGGACAGAATCCTTAGTGTAGGTATGCTCACTACAACCGCAACAAAAAATATAGTACAGTCCCTTAAAAAAGGAAGTTGCGTAAGATTGCAGACAGCTTCCTGCAAGCCAAATATTATTTGTAATGGTCTCTATAAATGTATTTTGTTGTTCACCAATAGAAGCTGTCATTTGATATCCTTGTAAGTTTAATCAAGTATATTAACTTACATACAGATTTAATTTACAGAAAATAAACACCACAGATAGAGACACCTATTCAAACACGCAAACAACTAATTACAAACCAATTGAAGGAATTAAATCTAGCCTTGCCAAGAATAAATTTTTATATAATAAAAACCAATCCAAACTGGAATTTATTTATTTTTAAAAAATAATTATTTAATTCAATATGGATGAATATTTCTATTTTTTAATTTATAGTTTACTAATAAAGCTTGCTGCATCGAGCAAGTCTGATGGACTATCAATCCCAAAAGACTTTTCATTTGTAAGTCCTACATAAATGGAATAACCATGCTCCAAAAAGGATAACTGCTCAAGTTTTTCAGCCTTTTCGAGAACCGAACTCTCTATTTTTCCAAGACCATCTAAAGCTTTTGAGGTATAAGCATATAATCCTACATGCTTATAATATTCATGAGATGAATCACCATCTCTGTAAAATGGTATTGGAGATCTAGAAAAATAAAGAGCTTCACCTGCGTAGCTTGTTACCACTTTGACGACATTTGGATTGTTTACCTCCTCCATATCTTTAATTTTGCTTTTGAGAGTCCAGATTGAGGCTTTACTTGCAGCCCCTTGCAAGAGGTCTTCGATCATCTGCTTAGAAATAAAAGGCTCGTCTGCTTGCCAGTTTACGAAAATATCACCCTCAATCTCTTTTCTTTCATAAAGCTCAATTAAACGCTGGGTACCGCTTACACAAGCTTTGGAAGTCAGATATGATTTTGCGCCAAACGAGTCTAATAGCTCTTTTGTCCGGGCATCATCTACGGCAAAAACAATTTCATCAAAAATTTCTGTTCCAGTTGCAGCGTCATAGACCCACTGTAATATGGGTTTGTCTCGTAAAAATTGTAATACTTTTTCGGGAAAACGCTTTGAGTCAAGTCTTGCAGGTATCACACAAACAATTTTCTTTTTCATACAGGCTCCGAATACTGCAGATTCAACCAACGTTCATACGAACTAGTATCCATTCCCTTTTGCCAAATACTATTTTGCATATACCACAAGATAGTTTCCTTAAGTCCGTTATGCAAAGAGTAAGTAGGCTCAAATCCAAGCTCCTTTTTTACTCGCGTTGCATCAAGAGCGTATCTAAAATCATGACCTGGGCGATCACTTACATGCTTAATTAGAGGGTATGTCTTTTCTTTTGAAACAAGTTGCATTTGATCCAATAAATTTAAAATAAGATGTAAGAGATCGATATTTTTTTTCTGAGCATCGGAACCTACGTTGAAAATCTGACTTTTTCCTTGTTTCAGAATCAGAAAAATTGCTCTCGAATGATCCTCAACAAAAAGCCATTCTCTAACTTGATCTCCCGCTCCATATACAGGAAGCTCTTCCAATTTTATTGCCTTTTGAATCATAAGAGGAATAAATTTTTCCAAGTGTTGACATGGTCCAAAGTTATTACAAGCATGGGATATCGTCACTGCTAAATTATAGGTCTTCCCATATGACAAAACAAGGTGATCAGAAGATGCTTTTGATGCAGAATATGGAGAATTAGGCATATATGGGGAGCTTTCCGTAAATACGCCCTCTTTTCCTAAAGCTCCATATACTTCATCAGTTGAAATATGATGGAAATGTATATTTGGGTGTTTTTTTATAAACTCAAGCAACGTAAATGTCCCCATGACATTTGTTTCCATAAATGCTTTTGGAAATCGTATGCTTCGATCTACATGAGTTTCGGCTGCAAAATGTACAATCACATCGAAACAATGATTTATATATATACGTTCTAACAAATCCCCATCTAAGATATTCCCATTATAAAAATGATATCTTTCATTCCCTGCAATACTTGTTAAATTTTTGCTATTGGAGGCGTAGGTTAGTGCATCCAAATTGATAATTTCACCCTTAAAGTCACCCTTAGTTAGCATATAGCGAATAAATGAGGAGCCCATAAATCCAGAGCCACCTGTCACTAAAATCTTTGCTTCTTCTATTTGCATATTTTCTCCAAACAATCTCTAAGAGCTATTTTCCAATCTCTATGTTCCTTTCCTATAACAGCTGTAGCTTTTGTAGTATCTAAATAGGAAAACAAAGGACGCTTTGCATCCGCTTTGTAATCTTTAGTTTCGATTGGAACAACATCCGCTTTGCTCTCTAATTGGTTTTCATTGCAGAAAAGGGCAATCTCTTTAGCAAAACAGAACCAAGATACCATGCCTCGATTAGCAATGTGATAAATTCCAACTTGGCCAAGTAGCTCCATTACACTTTCGATAACATCCAGGGTATATGTTGGGCTCCCTATTTGATCAGACACAACCTTTATGGTATCTTTTTCTTGTAGCAACTTTAACATGGTACGCACAAAATTTTTTCCTTCTTCGTCAAAAAGCCAAGAGACTCGAAGAATCAAAAAATCATCTGCATATTTAGCAATTTGCAATTCACCATCTCTTTTACTCATTCCATATACAGAAATAGGCGCTGTCTTATCTGACTCTACATATCCCTCATCTTTTTCTCCATCAAACACATAGTCTGTAGAGAAATGGATCAACTTTTTATGATGCTTTTTACAAAGTATGCTAAGATTTTTTACCCCAACACTATTTAACAATATTGCAAGCGAAGGCTCTTTTTGAGCTTGGTCCACTTGTGTATATCCAGAGGCATTAATGACATAATCAAAAGCCTCTTTTTCAAATATTTTCTCTAAACTTTTCCTCGAAGTAATATCCACTTCTTCTCTACTTGTTGCAAAAAAGGAGACTCCTTTTTTTGTGAAATATCTTTGAAAAGCATTTGAAAGCATTCCATTTTTTCCAACTATCCAAAAGCGCATAATTCCCTCACTTCCTTAAGTGATGGTGCAACGCTATCTTTTTCAGACAAAGAGGGTGTTGAAATAGGCCATTTGATACCAACATCTTGGTCTTGATATGAAAATTCTTTTTCTAACTTTGGGTCGTACAATGTGCTCACCTTATATACCACATGAGAAGGCTCAATTGCGCAAAAACCATGGGCAAAACCTTTTGGAACATAGAGCATATGGTGCTCTTTTCCATCTAAATACACGCCTTCCCATTGGCCAAATGTGTCTCCCTCTCGAAGATCTACAATTACATCATAAATACAACCTGAAACAACCCGCACAAGCTTTGCTTGCGCAGCTTTTACGTGAAAATGCATACCTCTTAAGACATTTTTTTCAGAATAGGAATGGTTTTCTTGTAAAAAAGAGACATCTGGATTGATTGCAGCAAAAGATTCTTTTTGAAAAGACTCTAAAAAATACCCTCTATTATCCTTATGAATCTTTGGCTTGATGACTTTTGCATCAGATAAGGATAAATTTATTATTTCCAAAACGAATCTCAACAGCTGTATTTTCGTCCATTTTAAAGCAATATTACGATCTTTTCAACGTTTCAAAATACGTAACTGAAATCCTTATTTTTTATTGTTACAAATGCATTCTTTAGGCCAACTCATCTCAATAAAAAAACAAAGCCTCACATTCTTTCAAAAAATATATATGTATTAAATGTTATTTAAAAAAAACACACAAACTACAATTAAAATTTTATTTTACTGCCTATTAGCAAAAATAGAGCAAAAAAAAATCTTTCATCCCTCAAGCCGCTTAGTGTCAAAACCTTTTCTTCAAATATTTATGTGTTCAAATAGAAATTTTATTTACAAAAAAATGCAAGGCAATGCATCGTCCTTAACCATCATACAACACCTATAGGAGGTATACATGAGATTTTTTCTAGGTTTATGCATCGCAACTGCAATCGCAACTGGAAATTTGTTTGCTGGAGATGTTCCTGCATCAGAAAAGACCGTGATCTGGTTAACGGGACTTCCCTGCTCTGGAAAAACAACGATCGCAAATCAATTAAAAGAGTACATTCCTGATAGTTCTATCTTAGATGGTGATCAGGTAAGAAGAACTCTTAATAGCGATCTAGGGTTCAGTCCAGAAGATAGACAAGAAAATCTTAGAAGAACAACAGAGGTTGCTAAGTTACTTCTTAACTCTAACAAGTATGTGATGATTGCATGTGTAAGCCCAGCGCAAGCTGTTCGTGACAATGCAAGAGCTGAAATCGAAGCGCTTGGATATAACTTCCTAGAAGTTCATGTCAACGCTCCAGTTGATACATGTATTGAAAGAGATGTAAAAGGCATGTATAAAAAAGCTCTATCTGGAGAAATTCCAGTATTTACTGGCGTAAGCGCTCCTTACGAAGATCCAGCATCAGCAGACGTTGTATGTAATACATCTGAGGAAACTGTAGTAGAAAGTGCTAAAAAAATCTTAGCAGCACTAGATGTGCAGGATCCACAAGTGGGTCATGCAATGTTTGTGGGAAGATGGACACCATTTCATAGAGGCCACTGGGCAATTATGGAAAAAGTGCACAAAGAAAACCCAGATCAGCCTCTTCTTGTAATGGTTCGTAATACTAAAAACGAATACTGGACTGCAGAGTACAGAAAAGCAATGGTGGAAGCTGGCCTAAAAGCTATGGGCATCAAAGGAACTGTTATCATAATCCCAGATATTAAGTCTATTAACTGGGGAAGAGGTGTTGGATATACACCAAGAATGGTAGATGTTGATGCGTCTATCCACGCTATTTCAGGTACTGAAATTAGACGTGGAATTAAAGCTGGTGAAGAAGCATGGAAAGAGTGCGTCTGTCCTGGAGTTGCTGATTATATTTTAGCAAACCCTAGATAATCGGTTTTGATCTTAAATGGGCCCACACACATGTGTGGGCTTTTTTTTTAAAACGTATTTGGAACATCCATTTTTTCAGTAAGTGTTACAGAAGTAGCAATTAACTCATCCTCTCTTCTGATTAGTAAATCAACTACATCACCTGGCTTAAGAGTACCAACTTGATCTGCAAAGTGGAACGAGTCAAAGGTTTGCTCACCATTTACCTCTATTATATAATCACCTTTTTTTAAACCACTGCTATTCGCTGCAGAACCTTGAACCACCTCACTAATTAATGCGCCAGTCTCTTCTCCAAAATGATATCGGCTGAATATCACATTTTTTTCGATGATTAAGTGAAGACCGAAGTATCCTTTCGTTCGTTTTCCATCCTGTATTAATTGCTGCGCCACTTTAGATGCTATGTAACCATCTGTTGCAAAGGAGGCTACCTCGTCTTTTGAATAAAGAACTCCCACTACCTCTCCATCCATATTAATAATTGGAGAACCTGACGCTCCAGGAATTGCTGGAAATTGAAGTTCTAAATCTGTTCCTTGATATTTCCCAGAGTAATCTGATCTTCTTATTCCACTGATGTAATTGATATTTACACTTCTTGCATGTATTGGATCAGCTGGATTACCAATAACTAGCACTGGATCTCCAAGTCTTGATTTTTGTGTATTTACAAACTCTAAAAAAGGAAGTGATAACTCATCATCTGTTTTGATTTTTAGCACAGCAATATCATATCGTTTATCTGAGCCAATTACTTCTGCAGGGTATACCTTGAAGCCCTCATCCCAGAGACCGATTACAACTGAAGTTGCTTCCTCTACCACATGTAGACACGTGACAATATAGCCATCAGAACTTACTAAAAAACCTGTTCCATGACCATAAGAGCCTGGCCAAAAACATTCATATAGAGCGCGATATAAAGACTCCTCTGATGCCGCCTCGGCGCCATAACTTTTTTCATACTCACTTTGATGCACTGCTATAAAAACAATCGATGGCAAACTTTTTTCTGCAATGTCTTGCACAGTTGTTGCAAGTAAACTACATGTGCATCCAAAAACAGCAATTCCAATTTTCAAAAATTTCATTTTCTCTCCAATTCAATTAATAAGTCATAGAGTTACAAGTGTACTTTCAAGACTTCTTATATTTACAGAGTAAGGTTTCATTTTTCTTGGGACCTAACACTTCCCACCGTAAAATAATTTCACAGCTGTTCCAAGAAATACTTCCAAGATAACTATCTAAATGACATTGATAAGGTACCAGCGCAACTAAACGATTTTTTTCAACCACTTTGAAAGTCTGTAAAAAAATAGATTTTTCTACTCCAAAACGCAGGTGTTCTAAGTGCAAATGTAAACCATCCACACACCATCTCGTACAATTTTTAAAAGAGGTTCCTGCAAGTGCGCCTGTTCTCCACTCACCCTTTTCCTTAAAAAAACACACACATTGTGATTTCAAATCGCATTCTACAACAGCGCACCCGAAAGCTTCAGACTTCCCTTTAACTTGCATAGTAACAGCGCTTGATTGAATGAATTGATTCCAAAATTCAGCTAATATTTTTTTAGAATCTATCATGTAAGAAATACCTTCGAATGCGCAGCTCTGAAATCTATTCGCTTCGAGCCCAACAGTAAGATAAATATACGAGCGCTGCGGTTGCAGGAAGCATCATTTTTTTTGCGCCACTTGATAAGATGGCGCATCCAGCATCTGTACCAAGACTTACATCTGTCCAATTTCTTTCAAGTACACTTGATGCCCCAAAAATAAAAAACGGCATACTTAAAGTCATTTCATAACAACCATAAATTTCAGTAATCCCTGGTATATAGACACCGTCTTGATCAAAGTAAAGTCTAACATCCGTTGAATCTTTTCTATGATAATCGCTGTAAATTTTTGCGCTTTCTTGCCAAGAAGAACAAATTTCTTTAGATAAAGCAGTCAATCTATCACCTCTACTTAAAATTCTATCCAGATAAATTCGAAGAGTTCCATGCATACGATCAAACATGAAAACAGTAACTGCTATTTTTAATAGAGCTATTAACGATTAATCTTATTTCTGAATCAGATGGGTTAATTTTTTTTTAATTATTATAAGTTATCTTATAATCGGCTTGGGAATCAAATAAGGATTTTTGAAGTTCATTGGGTCATTTAGAATTCGTTTGTTAATAAACATTGCAACTCCTTGCCATTTTGGATTTCCATATATGTATTTCAACAAGAAATTGTGTTCCGTCAAAAATTCATATAGCTCAGAAAATTGCGTCATTCCGGAGCGAAATTCTTGAAAATTAACTTCTGTAGATATAACTCTTACGTTCCGAAGAAAATCTGTGGCGGAAGACAAAATTTGCAATTCAGACCCTTCCGTATCTAACCAAATATAATCAATATGAGAAATGTTATTTTTTTTACCCCAAGCATTAATAGTAGTTACTGGGACTGAAATTGGAACATCCTTATAGTGGTTATCGCTACAATCTTCTGCATTAATATTGTGATTGAATTGCCTGATTACACAACTAAAATTATCTGATAACAGCGAGCTAGCACCCGGATTTACTCTCGACACAAAAAAAGTTGCTTCATTCTCAGCGTCAGAAAGTGCATATGGAAAAATAGTTACACCTTTTAACAATTTAGTGCGTTCAAGGGTTTTCTTATAAGATTTTGGCACAGGCTCAAACCCATAGATAGTAGCTTTTTTCCAGATTCTTTTAAAATTACAAGTATCTTCTCCTCCAAAGGTGCCCGCCTCTAAGATTACAGGATTATTAGGTAAGAAAGGTGCGGCATATAAGGCACTTTTTTTATCACTTCCTCTTACAAACGGTAAATCAATTTCACTGGAGTAAAGATAAGTGAAGAAAAAAAATAAAAGAAAAAACCTCATGCTCATCTGCCTCTTGCCTATCTGAACACATAATACTGATCTAGACAAACTTATTTATCAATAACCTTCTGCAGTTATCAAAAAAGCGTCTCGCATATGAAAAATCTAGCTTATAATAATCTATATAAATTTCTGCGCTCGTATGCCAAGAATCACAGACACCTTCAAGTAAAGCAACCACTTTATCACCGCTATTTAAAATTCTATTTTGAAATGTTCGTTTCAACCGACACCGATTTCAAACCACTTACCTCAGTATAAATGGGGAAAGATCCAAGGGGCATATTCAAATTTTGAAACGGGTGGCCATCGGTTTCATATCCTCCAATTTCAAGCCACATACCTCTAGAAGCTCCTTCCAAACTTGCAATAAATGTGTTACCTATGTTTATAAACGAGAACTTAAAAAAACCGAAGTTAGAGCAATAGGAACCGCAAGCTTCAATGCACCATCAACCACATTTTCATGCCCTATTCCTGAAACGATATTACACCAAATCCATTCTCTTTCATTTGGTTCTTTTGTCATTTCATCGAGCGCCATGTTAGCGGCAGAAACATATGCAATTAATCCTTCTATAATTCGAACGGCACCTGTCATCTCTGTATCCATTTACATATGGATCTAAATAGTCAATCAAAGTTGCCTGGATTGGTCCAGATTGCGGCAAGTAAACAGAATGTGTCATAACTCTCCTTTTATTTTGAAAAAAGAAAATTATAACTTGGTCATCTATTGTTGTAAAAACAGTCTTTTCGAATAAATATTTAGGTGCATCATTTTACTTCTTGGAAACACTAGTGCATGGGAAAAATATGATTTTTCTTATAATTATGATATCATCAGGGAGAGGATTATAATTTTGGTTTTAAGATGGTGAGCATCAAGGCTACAATTTTTTTCGATAAATATTATTGGGTAGGCACCTTTGAGAGAACGGACAAGGAAGGCTACGCTATAGCAAGACATGTTTTTGGACAAGAGCCTAAAAATCCAGAAATTTATGAATTTGTGCTCAATCACTATCAAGAACTAAATTTTGGATCACCAAAGGCGTTCACTCTTAAGATTAAGCGAGTAAATCCAAAAAGAGTTCAGAAGGAAGTTCGTCGTGAAATGGAAAAACTTAAAGAGACAGAAAGGCCATCCACATTTTCACAAAATTATATGAGAGAAGAATTAGAGAAAAAAAAGCTGGAGAAAAAACGTCTTAGTACTGTTGAAAAAAAGGCTCGAGAACAAGATCAGTTTGTTTTAAGGCAGCAAAAGAAAAAAGAAAAACATCGTGGCCATTAGGAGCATTCTCAGGATATTGTACAATTATTTACAATGCAACTTAACAAAGATCTTTCTTAGTGTTGAAGAAATTGAAAATGAAGATTGTAACTTGATTATCTATTGTTGTAAAAACAGTCTTTTTCGAATAAGTATATTAGCGCATCATTTTTCACTTAAATTTTTGTGATACTAACTATGACTAGATCAACATGCTCAGCTATTTTACTCCTTGGAGGCACAGGTACAAGATTTGAAAAGGGCCTCCCCAAACAGTTCCACCTAATTCGTGATAAAAAAATATATCTTTGGACGCTGGATACTTTTGTAACATCCACACTCTTTCATGAAATCATTCTTGTGATCCCCAAAAACTGGATAGAAGAAGTTCACAAAGATCTTAAAAAATTTTCTTACGATATTCCCATTACAGTCATCTCTGGAGGAGATTCTAGACAGGAGTCTTCATATCTTGGTGTTTGTAAAACATGTAAAACTTCAATGCATGTCTGTATCCACGATGGGGTTAGACCCTTTGTCTCACTTGCTATTTTAAAAAAGCATATTGAGGCGCTGCAAACTCACAAAGCAGTTGATACATGCGTTCGAACGACAGATACCATAGTACATTCAAATAATCAGAAATACATCGATGATATTCCTAATCGCTCTGCATTATTTTTAGGTCAAACGCCGCAGAGCTTTTGTAAAAAAACTATATTACAAGCACATAGCAAAGCAAAAGATATGGGTATTAACAATCTGTCTTGCGACTGCAAATTAAGTATGTTGATCGGTGAAAAACCATATATCGTTCATGGTTCCTATCAAAATATCAAAATTACAACGATTATGGATATGATGATTGCTGAGGCAATCATCAAAAAAGGGATATGAGACTTGATGGGCTCGAACCATCGACCCTCTCCTTAAAAGGGAGATGCTCTACCAACTGAGCTAAAGTCTCATATCTGTTGACCCCAAGGGGATTCGAACCCCTGTTACCAGAATGAAAATCTGAGGTCCTAGGCCAGGCTAGACGATGGGGCCATAGCGTAAAGACATGGAAGATTCTATGCCTTTTCCGTATTTTTCATCAATATCAAACTTCCATTAAATCTTTTTCTTTTTCAGAAACCAGTTTATCGATGCTTATGCACTTTTCGTTGGTCAGTTCCTGAATCTTCTTTTCTGCTCGTTTTACATCATCTTCAGTAATTTCGCCATCAGATTTTTGCTTTTTTACAAGCTCATTACTTTTTCGTCTGATTTCACGAACAGAAATTTTTGAATCTTCCCCTTTCTTCTTCGCCTCTTTTACAAGAGTCTTTCGAACATCTTCTGTAAGAGATGGAATAGGCACACGTATCTGATTACCATCTGCAATAGCTTGTAGATTAAGATTTGCTTTATCAATAGCTTTCACAATCGGCCCGCTTGTCTGAGCATCAAAAGGATTAATAAGTAGCATTCTAGGTTCTGGGGCACTAATCGCTGCAAGTTCCTTGAGCTTCATCGTTGTTCCATAAACCTCAACCTTGATTCCTTCAACCATAGCAGGGTTAGCGCGAGACGTTCTAAGGTTTCGAAGCTCTTGACCTAAATGATCATATGCTTGCTGCATCTTTTGTTTTGTATCTTCGATAATTCCCATATTACTCTCCTTCAACAAAGGTTCCCCCTTTGCCCTCCATAATTGCTTGCATGATTGCGTCTTTTGAAAATAAGTTGATAACATGGATTGGCAACTTGTTCTCTCTACAAAGAGCTACCGCAGTTGCATCCATAACATTTAATTTTTTATTTAAAACTTCTTTGTAACTGAGCTTATCAAACTTTTTAGCATCTTTATGAGTCACAGGGTCTTTATCATACACCCCATCTACTTTAGTAAGTTTAATTAAAACATCTGCATTAATTTCAGATCCTCGAAGTGATGCAGCAGTATCGGTTGTAAAATAAGGATTTCCGGTTCCACCAACAAAAAGTAAAACAATCTTTTTTTCAAGATAGATTAGTGACTGAGACCAGTTATATGGCTCAACAACCCCACTTATAGGAAGCGCCGAAAGAACTTTTGTTCTACATCCAATCGAATATAAGACTTGAGATAAGATAAGGCCATTGACTGTTGTTGAAAGCATTCCAACGTGATCTGCTGGGGTTTTTTGAAACCCAAATTTGTCAGCAAGGTTCCCTCGAAAGATATTACCCCCACCAACTACAATTCCGATCTCTACTCCAAGATCGTAAATTTCTTTAATGGAGGCAGCAATAGATTGGCATGCTTTATGATCTAGCCCCGAACCTGAGGAAGAGGCAAGAGCCTCTCCCGAGAGTTTTAATAATACTCTTTTATATCGGGGCTTTTTCATAAATCCAATTATTCCTCTTTAGGCGCCCATCTGCCAGCGAACAAATTGTGATAGTTTTAGTCCTTTTTCTACAGACTCTACCACTTTTCCAACGCTCATAGATGGATCTTTTACGTATTTTTGCTGAGTTAAACACATTTGTTCATAAAATGCGCGAAGTTTTCCTTGCACAATTTTATCCACAATTTCAGGAGGCTTTCCTTTTACTTGCGCTTTAGCAATTTCCTCTTCAGAAGCTTTAATATCAGCTGGGACATCTTCACTTGTCAAATAATCTGGTGCTTCAGCCGCAACATGCATCGCAATGTCTTTTGCAAGTTTTTCTTGATTGCTAGAACCATCCAAAACAACAACTGTTACAATCTTTCCACCCATGTGAGAGTAAACCCCATAAGAGTGGTTCTCTTTTTTTGGTAGAACAAGTAATCGTTTAATCTGGATGTTTTCACCAAGGCTATGAACAAGCTCCATTCGAAGTTCATCTACAGAAAGAGCACTATTTTGAGAGCTTTTTTGCTTCAAAAACTCCTCTAAAGAATCTTTTCCGAAAGATATAGCATCGGTGCATACACCTTTAAGAAAGCCTTGAAACTTTTCATTTTGCAATACAAAATCTGTTTCAACATTGACTTCTACAAGTGCAATCTTATCAGCTGTTTCGCAAACACCAACTTGACCTTCGTTCGTTTCTCTTGATTCTTTCTTTACGGCAGATGCCATCCCTGCTTTTCGAAGAATATGAATAGCTTGCTCTAAATCGCCATTAGCATCATCTAAAGCTTTTTTACACTTAGCCATTCCAACGCCTGTTCTATCGCGAAGTTCCTTTACCATGGAGGCTGTAACTTTATTACTCATCGTTTTTCTCCTCTTTTGGCGACTCTTCTTTTGACTCAAAGGCATCTAACTTCACTTGAAACTTCGTAGAACCTTTGTCTTTATTTGCCTCACCTCTAGAAAGGGGCAAATTCAATTCTTTTTTCTTTTCAATAATTGCAGTTGTCAGTGTTTTCAAAATAAGTTTTACGCTCTTTAGAGCATCATCGTTACATGCAATTACGTAGTCAACTGGATCTGGATCACAATTAGTATCAACAAGCGCCATTACAGGAATACCAAGTTTATTAGCCTCCGCAACTGCGATATGTTCTTTACTTGGATCAACAACAATCACAAGACCTGGAACCTTTCTCATTGCGCGGATACCAGATAAGTTACGATCAAGTTTTACTTGTTGCTTATTAAGAAGCACAATTTCTTTTTTAGTAAGTCCTTCTCCACCAGTAGAGATCTGCTTTTCAGTTCTCTCAAGCGTCTTTACAGACTTTCGAATGGTCGTTAAATTTGTAAGCATTCCACCAAGCCATCTTTCAGCGATGTAGAATTCTCCACACTCTTCTGCAAAGTCACGAATTACACCTTTTGCTTGCTTTTTTGTTCCTACAAACAAAATGCTTTTATGTTCTTTAACGGTATTTTCTACTACTTCAATCGCGCAGCGAATTTGCTGAATGGTTTTCGCTAAATCGATAATATAAATGCCATTGCGCTCTTCAAAGATGTATCTTTTCATCTTTGGATTCCAGCGTCTTTTTTGGTGCCCAAAATGAGCTCCACTTTCAAGTAGATCCTTGATAGATATTTTTTCTTGCGTTGCCAAGCCTTGTCCCTTTTGTTTGACGACGGCA
>JAJFMG010000060.1 GCA_021772295.1 Chlamydiota bacterium
GAATACATACATCTAGTTGAAGATGCTATTGCTTTTGGAAAATCTCATGCAACAGACTTCGAATCACAAAAATCACATATTATTGACAAGCTTTTTGTTAACTTTGGCTGTGAGATTCTTAAAATTGTTCCGAGAAGAGTCTCTACAGAAGTAGACGCAAGACTCTCATTCGATGTCACCAAAAGCGTACACAAAGCTCACCAGCTTATTGAGTTATATGAGAAAGAAGGCATTGGAAAAGAACGTATACTCATTAAACTAGCATCCACCTGGGAAGGTGTTGAAGCTGCTCGCCAACTTCAAAACGATGGCATACACTGTAATATGACTCTTTTATTTGGTATGGGTCAAGCAATTGCCTGCGCTGAAGCACAAGCAACTTTAATATCTCCTTTTGTCGGAAGAATACTTGATTGGTATAAAGCTTCCGAAAATGTAGACAGTTACCCCGCTGAAAAAGACCCAGGAGTTTTATCTGTCTCACAGATTTACAACTACTATAAAAAATTCGGCTATAATACTGAAATCATGGGCGCGAGCTTTCGAAACGTTGATGAAATAACGGAACTTGCTGGTTGCGACCTATTGACAATAGCTCCTAAATTCTTAAAGGAACTTCAAGAATCGGAAGGTGATCTACCTCAAAAGCTCCATATCGATAATGCTAAAAAATCCAATGTTGAAAAAATTGAGATGGATGAAGCCACTTTCCGCTGGATGCTTAATGAGGACGCGATGGCAACGGAAAAACTGTCTGAAGGCATCAGAAAGTTTAGCGAGGATTTAGTGAAGCTTGAGAACTTTATCCAGGGAAAAATTTAATAACAGCCTCAAAAACACTTCTATTTGGGGGAGAGGGAGAGCCCTAGAACTATACTCCTTTCCCTCTATTTTGAATCTTTTGAGATAAATTATTAGGGGCTACAAAAACATATGCTTTCCCTTTTTTAGTCATTTCCAATAATCCTTTTTCATACAAATCTTGCAAATCATGCCTAGCTGTATCATATGCAATTCGATTACTAGTTTTATGTGCTCCGATCGTATAGTTTGCACCGGGATTGCGTAAGGCATGGGCAAGTAAAGATTCTTGTCGAAAATTAAAGTCTCCGGCATTTTTTAGTAAAGATTCAACATGACTTATTTCCCCTGTCTTTCTTTCGATATAGCTATAGAGCGAATTAATTGACCTTCGGATCACTTCCATCTGATGAATAATGAAATATGTCAGATCGTTTTGATCCGTCTCAGTATACAAAAAAGCTTCTAAATATTTTACAGGAGCTTTCCGAATAATCTCGGAAATTGAGATGAACTCAAAAAGCCAATATCCATTGCGAAGCATAAGCCAATAAAACAGTGCTCTAGCAGTTCTTCCATTACCATCTACAAAAGGATGATCATATGCTAGCCAGAAATGGAGAGTCACAGCACGAATAACAGGGTGCATAAATTGAGAAGGTGTTTTTCCATTAGCAAAATCGCACATGGCTGCTAATCGTTGATTTAATTCAGATGCATGGGGCGGCTCGTGCAAAATCTCGTCAGAAAATTTATCTCCTATAATAATCGATTCATCGTCCCTTCGAAATCTACCAGCAGCACCTGGTTCATCCAAAGTTTCAATAGTAATCATTCTATGAATCTCAAAAATAAGCTCTTTTGTCAAAGGCTGATCTTTCCATTCTCTGATCTGTCTCATTGTGTTAAAATTATTTGAAATCATTTGTTCACTTTTATCACGTGGTGGTCGGCCTGATTTTAACATATCTTTAGCAACTCGACGAGTCGTGGCAGCCCCTTCAATTTGACTAGAAGTAATAGATTCTTCAATTAATGAACGTACAATATACTGATCCCGTGTATGTTGATTCACTATCTCATCAGGAACTTCGATTGAACCTCCTGCTCCTAAATCTATTTGATGGAGTTGCTCTATTACAGGGTCTGTCAAGTTGTAAAAAAAGATATCCTCTCTTTTATTATCCCACAATGGCACTTCCTTATAACCCAAAAGACGTTGCATCTTAATGCCAACCCACCATTCTTCAACTGTTAAACCTCTTGGAGGAGATAAATGCCTCACTATATCCCAATGTCGGTATTTTCCTTCCCGTTCCGTTCTAACGCCAGCCTCTCTCATATTCTTGAATTTTTCCGGATTTGAGAAATACTTATTTTGTTTATCATTGATGTTTGGAGGCTTCCGAGGGATCTTCATATTTTACTACCGATTTTTTATTTAATGGTAGCAGTTTCAAAGACATCAAGTCAACTACCAATTCGTTAGTTATTGGTAGGTAATTGACAGCAGCCTTATTAGCTAGTTATTAATAACTTAGAACTATCACAAGCGTTTACACTACCAATTTTCTGGTTATTGGTAGTTAATTGGTAGAAAGCCTAATCTTTTTTACCCTCACCCTCACATCCAATCACCAAAAGTTCAATTTTGAACCTGATGCGTACTTTTTTGCGTAAATTAAATAAACAAGGAAATTTTTAGTCTATATCGGGCGTTAACAGCTGTTTTTAAACCCATTTACTCCCATTAGGAAAAGATAGCGGCGTAATGATGAAGATAGCGGCGTAATGATGAAGATAGCACGGGGATAAAAAATCACTGAAGAAGCAGGTACACATGAAGCTATATTTGTAACTTTAATTTCTCTTTATGGAGACAAAGACAACTCTTACAGTCAAACAGAGGTTGTTAAAGA
>JAJFMG010000007.1 GCA_021772295.1 Chlamydiota bacterium
AAACAGTCTCCTCGATCAAAAGCGTTTTGCTACGCTAGGTTCAGGGAAAGTGATAGCTCAGGAGAGACGATGACAACTATAATAAATGAAAAAGAAGCCCCTAAAAAAAAATCAGAAATAGATGATAAACTTGACGAGTTGCTTCTTAAAAAAAGAAGAATCTTTTTTTCCTCTCCGGTCATGGATGATACTGTAAAAGAAGCTGTTCGAAAACTTTGGCATATGGAGTTTTTGGATCCGGGTAAACCGATACTTTTAGTGATTAATTCTCCTGGAGGATCTGTTGATGCAGGATTTGCCCTTTGGGACCAGATCCAAATGATTACATCACCAGTTACAACTTTAATTACAGGCTTAGCAGCTTCAATGGGATCTATCTTAAGTTTATCTGCTGAAAAGAATAGACGTTTTGCAACGCCTAATTCTAGAATCATGATTCACCAACCATCAATTAATGGTGTGATTCAAGGACAAGCAACTGACCTAGAGATTCAAGCAAAAGAAATCATTAAGACAAGAAACTCTCTAATTGAGCTTTACTGTAAATCAACGGGAAAAGATTTTGCGACTGTTGAAAAAGCGCTTGATCGTGATACTTGGATGAGCGTTGACGAAGCCAAAGATTTTGGTCTTTTAGATGGAGTTGTAACCTCCTATAAAGAAATTGGTTTTGATTAAATAACCAATGTTTATTCCATTTGTTAAACTGCATGCTCACCAAAATGATTTCATTTTGGTAGAGCATTCTTCTATTTCCGCAGAATTTACAAAAGATCAGATTATCCATTTATGTCATCCTAAGAGGGGAATTGGCGCAGATGGAGTTCTTATTGTAAAAAAAGATGCATCAAATGCTTTTTCAATGCAGATTTTTAATTCGGATGGCAACGAGGCGGACATGTGTGGAAACGCGCTTTTTTGTATATTGCGCTGGATTCAAGAAAAGGATCCTCATATAACAGTTGTGACCATTCAATCAAAATATCAAAAGCATTGTTGTTCTATCTTAAAAGATGGATATTTAATTTCGCTTCATACCTCTAAAATAAAGATCATTTCAGATGATATAGAACTTTTTTCAAAGAAGGTTACAGCGTATCAGATAAACTCAGGTGTTGATCATCTGGTGATATTTGTTAATGACTTAAACACAAAGGGGTTAATGGATGAGGCTCGTCGAATTAGGCACTTAAAAATTTTTTCTCCTACAGGTGTTAATGTCAATTTTGTTAAACTCTTTACCTCTTTTGAGATGGAAATTCGAACCTTTGAAAAAGGTTGTGAATATGAGACAAATGCATGCGGCACAGGCGCTCTTGCATGCGCTGCCGTTTCAAGAGAGTTAAAAAAAGTTTTTGATCCAATAACAGTAATATTTCGTTCTAAGGAAAAAGTGCAAATATCTCGAAGTGAGCAAAAACTAGACGAATTCACAGTGCTTGGAAACGCATATATTAGCTTTGTTGGATCAGTAGAAATCAAATCAATGGAAAAGGTAGGGACAAAATAATGCTTATTGGAATTCCAAAAGAAATAAAAAATCATGAGTACCGAGTCGGTGCAACGCCTTCAATGGTAAAAGCTCTTATTCAAAATGGGCATACTGTTTGGGTACAAGACGGTCTTGGATTCGAGATTGGTTATAACAATCAGATGTATATCGATGCTGGCGCCCTTATTGTTCCAACAGCGGTTGAAGTATATGACTGTGAAATGATCATTAAGGTCAAAGAGCCACAAGCTTCTGAATATGACCTTCTTAAAGAAAATCAAATTCTGTTTTGCTACCTTCATTTGGCGCCAGATCCGAAACAAACCGAAGCTCTTCTCAAGAAAAAAGTTATCGCAATTGCATATGAGACAGTAGTGGACAAAGAAGGAAGACTACCTCTTTTGACTCCTATGAGTGAAGTTGCTGGAAGGGTTGGACTGCAAGCTGGAGCTACAGCGCTTCAGATGGCAAACGGTGGAAGAGGGGTTCTACTTGGTGGTGTACCAGGTGTTAAACCTGCAAATGTACTTGTTATCGGTGGCGGCGTTGTAGGTACTAACTCTGCTCGCATGGCAATGGGGCTTGGAGCAAATGTCACAATTCTTGATAACAACATTCAAAGATTAAGAGAGCTAGATGAGTTATTTGGGCCGCACTTAAGTACTCTTTACTCTTCACCACAACTTTTAGAAAAAGCAATCGTAGATGTAGATCTTCTCATTGGAGCCGTTCTTATCCCTGGAAAGCTTGCACCTAAACTTGTAACAAAGCAAATGGTGCAAAAGATGAAAAAGGGTTCTGTAATTGTGGATATTGCAATCGATCAAGGTGGTTGCTGCGAAACATCTAAGCCAACAACGCATTCTGATCCGACCTATATATTAGATGGGATTGTTCATTATTGCGTTGCAAATATGCCAGGTGCATGCGCTCGAACAGCAACGCAGGCTTTGACACATGCTACAATGCCATATGCTATTGAAATTGCAAATCTTGGTTATAAGAAAGCTTTGCTCAGTAACCCTTGGCTTTTACCAGGGCTTAACGTATGTCATGGACATGTTACCAATAAACACGTCGCAACTGATCTGGGGTATGAATATCAACCAGCAGAAACTCTTCTATAATTTTTTCTATAAAAAGTATTGTGATATTCATAAGATGCAACTTAATAGAAAAAAATATATGTAGGTTTAGGCTTTTATGGAAGGAATTTCCTTCGACCAAGAAGATATAACAAAAGGGAATGCCCTCTATACTGAAAAAAAAGTCAAAGACGTTTTTTTCTCAGAGGGCACCTATCAGGTAGAGGTTATCGATGAAGAAACCTACTGGCCTTTTTTGCAAGTAAGAGAAGATGAAAGTTTAGTCGATTACTTTTGCACCTGTGATAAAATTGAATCCACATCTTCATGCGCTCACTTATACGCTGCCAAACTTCAAATTTATCGAGGATCAAAAAAACCTCTACATATACGATTTCAAGAATCATTTTGGAATCAGCTTTTTCAAATTGCTGCTAAAAGACATGGTTTTGAGACAAGTGTTATCATTGAAAAAGATCCAAATACATTTGTGACGCTGTCTTCATCGAAAAAAGAGCTTTTTTCGATGCAAGCAAAATCAGATAGCGCCTCAAAAGCTATCAGGGAACTCATTCAAAATAGAGTAATTGAAACAGAGGAGACATCGCTTAAGTTTTCAAATCTCCCCAAAGAAGAGATGGATCTTTGGAAAAGAGGAACACCAAGTTATCAATTGCAGTTTGAATTATCGTTTTGGTCTGATCTAGCTAAATTTATCATGTTAAAGCAGGAAGAGAAATTTGCCTACAAGATCGAATTTATGCAGGAAAAAAATGAGCTTCCAACTGGAATAAGGATTGATTTCGAAGACATATCACTATATTTCTATCTTACCAAAGTCAATTGGCCTGATGTGATTCCATCTCTTGCAACTGTAGACTCTAAGTTAAAAGTATTGCAGTATCACAATTTTGAAATCGATTCAATTTGCTATGATGAAAAAAAACAAGAATTTCATCTTAAAAGAAAAGGAAGAAGTGATTTACAAAACTCCAAAAATAATCTGATTAAATTACAAAGTTGGATTTATGATCCAGGTATTGGATTTTATCCTGGAAAAATTGACCCACTTCTAAAAAAAGATGTTATTCCTACAAGAGAGATTGCGATTATGTTTGATCGTCACCTCTCTCTTGTAGAATCTTCATTAAAAGATACACAGGTGCAAAGAGAGCCACAAGATGTATTTTATGAGCTTTTTTTCGACAAAAAAGGAAGTTTACATATTCATGCCTACATAGATGAGAAAGGAGATTTAGAAAAGCCTGGAAGTGCTATGTTTGGATCTTGGGGATATATCCCAAATAGAGGGTTTTTCAAGTTGCAAAACCTACTTTTTGAATCAAATATTACCAAAATTGAAAAAGAAAAAGTTCCCGAATTTATTGAAACTCACAAACTGTGGCTGAATCAAATCGATGGTTTTCAGATTCATTTAGCAAATATTGAATCAGAGCTTACCTATCATATTGATAGTAAAGGAAATTTATCTTTTCAAAGTATCTCTGAAGTATTTGAATCTTTGGGCGAATTTATTGACTTTGGATCCGTATTATACATTAAAGATAAGGGCTTTTATCCCAAAAAACTTGCGAAGCTATCATCGATTATTTCACCTCGAAAAGTAAACTTTGATGAAGTGGCTTATTTTATTAAATTGCATGCAGAAGAGTTAGAAAGTGTAGAAGGGTTTTTCTCGCCTGGTACCCCAGTTAGTAAATCAGGACTTGATGTCAGCGTCGATCCTGAAACAGGTATTATAGTATCACCGAAATATCTCCTAAAAAAACAATATACGAAAAAAAAGGTTCTTTTCTTTGGTGACTACGCCTATGTAAAAGGAGAAGGCTTTTCTAAAATTCCTGATAAGTGGGTTCTTCCAGATAAATATCAGAAAAAAACAGAAATTCTTGAGGATCAAGAAGCATATTTTATTAATTATGAGCTCCCACGACTTTCCAATTTTGTTCTAGACTGTGATAAAACGTTGCAACCACCAGAAGAACTCCTCTTGCGCGTGAACAAAATAGAAAAAGATACAGATTCTCCCGATTTTTTATTTGACTTAACTCTCGAGAGTGAATTTGGACATTGTCCTATTTCTTTTTTTAAAGAGGGGATGTCTAAAGAAAAATCCTATCTACTCACTGACGCAGGGCTTATTCGCTTCAAAGATCCCAGGTTCCAGTGGCTTCACCATCTCGACAAAGGCTCTTTTGTGGGAGAGAATAAAATAAGACTTTCTATTCTTGACTGGATTCGTTTATCAGCTCTTGAAACAATCAAAGAGCCTCCACCAGAGGCGGATGAGGATACGAAACAACTCTTTTTGCAAATTACAACTTTGCAAACAAATCAAGTGGTAAATACCTCTAAATATAAAGGAACATTTCGTCCTTACCAAAAAACGGGGGTTGACTGGCTATATTTTTTACATAGCTTTTCGCTTTCGGGACTTCTTTGTGATGAGATGGGTCTTGGTAAGACTCACCAAGCAATGGGCCTTATGGCAGCTGTTTTTAAAGCTAGAAAAAAGATCTTTATTCTATGTCCTACTTCTGTCATCTATCATTGGGAAGAATTGATTGCTAAATTTATTCCTTCACTCCGAGTCCTTGTGTTTTATGGAACCAAAAGATCACTTAGCTCTTTTAATAAGAGCTATGATGTATTACTTACCTCATATGGAACACTTCGTAATGAAAAAGAAGCGCTTTCCAAAATCAAGTTTGAGCTAGCCATTTTTGATGAAATACAAATTGCTAAAAATGCTTCTTCTCAAACCCATAAAAGTTTGCAGGTACTTCAATCTAGAATGAAACTTGGGCTCACTGGTACACCGATTGAAAATTATCTGATTGAGCTCAAATCCCTTTTTGATATTATTATACCAGGTTATTTCCCTTCTAAAGCGGCGTATCGAGAAAGTTTTGTTATTCCCATTGAAAAATTCCAAGATGCTGAAGCGCGTAGGCTCCTATCAAATCTCACAAATCCTTTTTTACTTCGTAGAAAGAAGACAGAAGTTCTTCACGATCTTCCTGAAAAAGTGGAAAAGATTTCTCTATGTGACCTTTCTTCTCAGCAGCGATCCCTTTACACCGAAGCTGTGGAAAAACAAAGAGAAAGCTTTTTACATGCGTTGCAAACAGAGGGAGAGAAAGTTCCCTATCTTCATATTTTTTCCCTTCTTAATACGCTAAAACGTATCTGCAATCACCCATGTCTCGTTAATAAGGACTTTGCGCATCTGAGCAAATATAAAAGTGGTAAGTGGGAGCTTTTCAAAGAGATTCTGCAAGAGGCTCGAGAAAGTAATCAAAAGGTTGTTGTCTTCACCCAATATTTAGACATGATGGATATTATTATTGAGCATCTTAAAGAAAGTGATATTGCATATGCCACTATCCGAGGTTCTACAAAAAATAGAAAAGAGATGCTGGATAAGTTCAAAAATGATCCCAAATGCGAAGTGTTTGTCGCATCTTTAAAAGCTGTTGGGGTAGGAGTTGATCTGGTCTCAGCCTCTGTTGTGATTCACTATGACAGGTGGTGGAATCCTGCAAAAGAAAACCAAGCCACTGATCGAGTGCACCGTATTGGTCAAAATAGAGGTGTGCAAGTATTTAAACTCGTTACAAAACATACCATCGAGGAAAAGATACATTCCCTTATCGAAAAGAAAGCCTATCTTCTAGAGAACGTCATTGGTTATGATGATAAGGACCAAGTTAAAACTCTTAGCAGAGATGAGCTTTTATACATTATGCAAAAATTAGATGAAGATTTGTAATCCCTATAAAATCAACAACCTAGCTTTTTTATTGGGAAATTAAATGTGAAAATAATCTATTTTGTGCACTTCGATGTTGAAAGGGCGAATCTAGCTACGCAGTATCCATATATTCATAGATCGTAAATACTGTGATTTTGCACAGCATTTACGATCAAATTACGCTTTAATCTGTAAAAGGAAGCTTGCTCGGAAAAAGCCAATTTTTGATTGCTTCAAAGGAGTTCTTGATAAACCCTTTATCATGTGTATTATTTGGATCATTTAGGTCATAAGGATTTTTTTTGTGCTCATTCCGTGAAAGGAAACCGGAAACTGTACTCAAAATACTAGGAATAATAACTTGCAATAGTTTTTGAGCGTCGTGTAATAGACCAGGTTTTGGAGTTTCACTTTCCAACTGATCCACATCAACTTCACTTTCCATCTGATCTAAGTCCATCTGATCTAAAATTGATAATCTTTTACTTCGAACTTCTGCCATAAATTTTTCTGCATCGTCCTGATGATTTGTTGTAGGAAGATGCTCTCCACTTTTGACTGGACTGGTCATAATTCACCTATATTTATTTTTATTATTAGTTAGTTGCAGTTTTCGATTATTATTATATCTAATCGAAATTAAATTGAAAAGGGTGTTTTCCCATTAAAAAACAATCTGATTGGTATTAAAAATTAGATTGTTAAGGAAATATATAGATTTTTCCTTGGACAGGAATTTTTTATATTTGAGGTGCATGTAACAATTTTTTTATAAGGATTCTAATAATAATTAAGTAGATCTCTTTGATTGTATTGTTTGATTGAATGTTGTATTCTTTGCGTTCAAACAAATCAAAAGATCTATTATGACTACTTTTAAAATAGCTATTGTTGGAAGACCAAATGTTGGTAAGTCCGCTTTATTTAACCGCGTAGCAGCTAAAAAAATTGCTATTGTTGATGAAATGGAAGGGGTGACAAGAGATCGCCTTTATGCCAATGCAGAGTTATTCGGAAAGGAATTTGATATCATTGATACGGGTGGTATCGATGAAAGATCTGAATTTTTGTTTAAAGATGAAATTATATACCAGTCGAAGCTTGCTATTGAAGAAGCGGATGCAATTATTATGGTTGTCGATGCTAGAATTGGCGTTACAACACTTGATGAAGATTTAGCCAAGTTGCTTCATCGTAAAGATAAACCTGTTTATCTAGCAATCAATAAGGTAGATGATCCAGATCATCATGAGAATCTAAGTTATCCATTCTTGTCTCTTGGTATTACAGATATTACACCTGTTTCAGCTCTTCATGGAGTAAACGTTGCAGAGCTTTTTGAAAAAGCACTTACAACCTACAACGATGAGCGGGAAGAAAAGACCGATAAAAAAGAAATTAAAATTTCATTTATTGGAAGACCAAATGTTGGTAAGTCTACTCTGCTGAACTTCTTACTTGATGAGAAAAGATCAGCTGTGAGTCCTATTGCTGGAACTACAAGAGATGCTATCGATGTAAAACTAGATGTTGGTGACACTCAGTTTACGCTTATTGATACAGCAGGTATTCGAAGAAGAAACAAAGAAAAAGAAGTCGTGGATAAGTTCGCATATATCCGAATGGAGCGAGCAATAGAGCGATCTGATATTTGCGTTTTAGTTTTAGACTCTAGAGAGGGAATGACCGCTCAAGAAAAAAGAATTGCTACTATGATTGAAGCTGCTGGTAAAGGCTGTTTGCTTCTATTTAACAAATGGGATCTTGTCAAAGACTTTAGAGTAGAACACTGCTTGCAGGCACTAGAAAAAGAAGTTTCTTTTGTATCACATTGCCCCGCAATGTTTGCATCCGCTTTGACGGGTAAAAATATGGCTGATTTATTTTCCCGCTTAGAGAAGATTTTTGTGGCTCTAAATACTAGAATTTCTACAGGAAAATTGAACCAGTTTGTAGAAAAAACCATGGAAAAATATCACCCACCGATGATTACAGGTAAACGTTTACGAGTTTACTATCTAACGCAGGTAAAAACGCAGCCGCCAACTTTTACTTTGTTTGTAAACAAAAAAGAGTTAATGACAGATTCATATAAAAGATACCTGACAAATCAATTCAGAGCAGCCTTTCCGTTTGATGGAGCGCCAATTTCAATATATCTCAGGCCTAAAAAATTGAGATCACAGCAAGCACCAAAACCTGATTTACTAGAAGCAAAAGAAAGAAGAAAGCTTGATCAGTATGTGGGATCCCACTTGTAATACTCGCCATTAATCATCCGTTTGCGATAAACCCATTCCTCCTTGTTTTCACGAAGAAGGCGATCGCATCCCATGACGTATCCTTTAAAAAAACCATACCTTCTGATCGAAAGTAGCATGTATCTAGAGCTTGTTGGTCTAAAGTGACTTCTTGGACCATCGACGGGTGATAGAACTTTTTGATGAAACAAAATGACTTTTTCCATTGCACTAGCAAGGGGAGTGTTGCGTGGACATGGTATTGGATTGTGATCGATTTTTGCAATTAGATCCGATTCTTTTCCCCAAGGTTCTACGTATCCTATTTCGGCAAACAACAGGCAGGGCAGGGCACAGAGTAGGTAAAGTGATTTAAAAGCCATATTGCAGCATTAAAACAGGAAATAAGTGGTTTTGGGTAAGCATTGGGTATGCCTTTTTCTCATAAAGCCTCTCATTATACAGTTTTGCAGATTCTCCGCCTCCATAAATCCCACCTAAATACCAACCAGCTTCAAAACTTGCAGTAATAATTCCAGCTGCTGGATACCCATTATCAAAAAACTTATAGCTAGCATAAATGAATAGGCCGTTGAGCAAAAAGGCGGTAAGCGCTGATTGCTTTTGACCAACATAGAGATAACCAGCGCCGGGGAGTACTGCATTTAAAAATTCGGCGGTAGGCACTGATTTTTTGTTTTGCTCATAGAAGGTCGTAATTTTCTTCAAGTTTTGATAATTATTATTTTTTTCAGAAACTTCATCTAAGGTTTTAATGTCTCCATCCACTAAAGCGGACGAGACATAAAGCTTATCAGCGGTATCTGGAAATTTGAGCTTGATGACTTTGTAGATATATTTGGCATTATTGAAGTCATTTGTTTCTCGATAACTTTCATATAGAATTACAAGCAGATCATGATAGGGTAGAAAGTCATCAGAGATACCTTTCAACTTAGACTCTTGAAAAGTGTAGATTGCATCAGAGTATCTACCACCAAGGTAGTAAGATAAAACCATGTAATATTGCACTTCTTGGAGTCTTTTTATGTTTACTTCCGGAAGTAGTATTTCAGCTCGTTTAAAGGATGTAATAGATCGGTACAAATCAAGTTTTTTTGCAAATCCTAGGCCAATCAAATATTCTTGCGCCCAGATCTCTTGCTTTTCTTCATGAGTCAGAGCTGGAAATGCAGGTGGAAGAGATTTAACAAATCGATCCTGCACCGTGTAACTTACTTGGGGTTCGATTTTAGGATCAACTCGATAGCAGGAGTAAAGTGTAAGTGTAATTAGAAAAAAAGAGATAATGCGCTTATTTTTTCGTAAATTAAGAAACACTGCAGATCCTATAGAGCTTATATCAAAGTTTGCACATCATAGGGAGTTGTAGAAATTTTATCACGATGTATTTTGCTTAGAGGTTTGAAAAAAAACTTATTGTTTAAAATCTTCTAAGACAAGATATTCCGAGTCTTCGTCTGAGTAACTAAGATCAGAGTCATCGTTATTGTTTCCTCGGTAACAGGTGTTCATACTTGCAATCAAAATCAGACAAGAAAAAATGAGTTTATTCATCATCTGCAGATTTCACAAGTTCTAAACCTGCGTCAAAGTCTTCAGCAATTGCTTGGTCGCGATAGATATCTTCTTGCTGTTCTGTAATTTTTTTGTAATCAGCAAAAGAATTGATGATATGAGGCTTTAGGAAAATGATTACATTGTTTCTCTCAACAACTTTTTCGTTTAAACTGAATGCAGCACCGATAAGGGGTAATCCGCCAAGACAAGGGATACCAGATTTAGTTCTTGTAACAGTGTCTCTGATCATCCCACTTAGAACTAGGAAATGACGATCTGGCATAGTCACACTTGTTTGCGTTGTTGTTTTAGTGGTTGCAATACCTGAAACACCTGCAGCATTGGTAGCTACTGTTCCATCTGAGTTAGTTTGTACTTCAGAAATTTGCTCACTGATATCAAGTGTTACAATTCCATCATCACCAATTGTTGGAGTGATGCTTAAGTTGACACCAATATCTCTATATTCAAGGTTTGTTGAAGTAGATGTATTTGCACCTTGATTTGTTATAACTGACCCTACAAACGGAAGATTACTTCCAACGAAGATGGTAGAATTTTTATTATCTTGGGTAATAATCTTTTGATTTAAGACAATCGTGCTATCGCCTTCCACTTGCAAAGCGTCAACTAGTGAGCCTAGTGCTAGGTATGTTGCACCTTTATGTAAAATGATATCACCTATGACTCCTAGATCAAATCCTGATTGTGTTCCAACAGGAATGTCTTGTCCAGTAGGTGTATTTGTAGCTGTAATTGCAGCTAGATTAGTATTGAAAGCTTGAAAAGGAGCAGCTCCACTTGGACTCGTGTTGGTAGGGAAGTTACCTGTTCCATAAGAAAATTTGTTTCTATATTTTCCTTGAGATCCCCAACGAAGACCAAAGGTAAGTGCATTCGATACATCTGTTTCAATGACTAAAACCTCAATAAATACCTGTTGAAGAGGGATGTCGATATTGGTGATAAGGTCTTTGAGTTTAGCAAGGGTTTGGGTGTTGCCTGTACCGATAAGTGAATTTGTTACTTGAATCCACTGAATAGATTGGATGGCTTCTATTAAGTTTTGCGCGCTTGTTGCATTTTTAGATTTTGCTAAATCAGCAGCTATTGCTCGAAGAGCAGATTCTATTTCTGTCCCTTGGTGGTACTGTAGTTTGTAGATGAGGAAGCTAACATCATCTATCGTTTCAATAGCTGGAGCGTGAGTTTCTCCATAACCTGGAATATCGAACTTTTCAAGTAGAGCTTGCACTTTATCAGTTGCTTCTTGTGAACCAGAAATCAATAGAGTAGATGTTCTTGGCATCCATTTTAAGTTGTTAATAACATCAAATAGAGCTGGATCTTCTACACCTGAATTAATGAGATTTTGTTCGAAGTCGTGAAGAATTGAGATCAACTCTTCTCCAGATTGAAATTTCGGAGTATAGATGAGATATCCTTCTGGACTTGTTCTGTCATCATCATCATCTAAAGCGGGGGTATCAAATTTTGCAGCTAATGTTTCTGCGCTTGCAATTGCAGCAGGTTTCCCTGTGAAGACAAGAGAGTTTGTTTTTTTGTTGTAGCGCATTGTTTCAATAGTGTGGATAAGATCCTTGTCAGGACTTCCAGACATTTTTAAATCTTGCGCAACTGCTCGAAGTGATGCCATAAGCTGAATATGGCCCGCATATTTGATCTTGTAAACTGCGTAAGTAGATTTACCCTTATCAAATTCAGCGCCTCTTGGAATATCAAACTCAGCAATAATTGCTTTCACTTGCTCAATTGCTGCGGGCTCACCAGTAATGAGAAGTGAATTCGTAGACTTTACCCACTCAATATTTTTAATCGCAGTAATTAATGCTGGGTCATCGACATTGGATGATTTGAGATTAGACACCATGTTATCGAGATCTCTTAAGATAACAGCCCCAGAGGCTGTTTTTAGCTTGTATAGGAAGTATCCAGACTTGCCAGAGGCTTCCGATTCTGCTTGCGCTTTAGAATCTAAAATAGA
>JAJFMG010000061.1 GCA_021772295.1 Chlamydiota bacterium
ATCTAGTACAATCTGGCCTTGTACTGTCATTGTATTTTCTACAATTTTTAATACTGGTTCTTGAAACATTTTGGCTGTTTTGATTGCCCGATTGCAATTTTGTTTAGATGTCCCTTCTTTAAAGGCCTCAACTGGTAAGGATTCACCTGCATCTACAGCATCGTGAATATGCCAATATTCATCTTTAGGGATTAGTACTGCATGGAGATGCGCCCAATCTTCCTTTGAAACTCCGAATCGTTCATGATTTTCTTCCATATACTCATAAATAAAATGGGCTCCCGTGATGTCCGGTCCCTCTTCTATCATTCCTCTGTCTAAATCTCTTAAGGCCTTGACAATAGTTGATTTACCCGCAGATGAACCTCCTATTAGGGCAACCACTCTACCATTCCAATAAGATCCAAATTTTTGATAATCAGACACTTGGGCTTGAATTGATTTTTCTATGAAAAAGTCATGAACTTTATCCAAATAAGCTTTTTTACTATTTGAAAAAGATAGAGGAGGGGTATACAAAACTAGTGCTGAAGATACTTGTACTGTATTTAAAGCCATAATATTTACCGCTATTAATATATTATTGAAATTATTTTAGCATTAAAATAATAAATTATCAACTAAAAATTTTACTGTTTACAATCATAACTTACTGATTGTCAGTAGGCGGGGGAGAGAATGCCATTTTTCCTGTTCTTAGAAAAACGATACCCATGAGCGTAAAAAATCATTATTATCGAGTTTAATCTTCTTTTAAGATAAACCTCTTTGTTGATAACGGTAGCAAGGAGATTTTTATGAAAAGGTTTATTCTGTCTGTGGTTTGTTTGGGAGTACTTGGAATAAGTATGGTAGGCGCCAGGACTCATATGGGAATTGATTCGAATGTATGTGACTTGACTGAGCAAACTGCATCAAAACTTTGGTCTGTCAAATGCTGCTCTCCTATGATCGAGACTGTAAAATGTGATCAGGGCGAAAAATACATTTCCCTTAGTAATGGGGTTTTGCTTCGTTTGCGGCCTATATTTTATTACATGGTTGGATGGGATGATACAGACGACAATGAATTTCATCTATTTCGAAAAGAGTTTTCATCTGTAGTAGATATGTTTTTGCTGCCAAGAGACCGGTCTTATCCAGATCACATAGAAGAATTGGCACATGAAATCGATTTTGTGGAAGGACAGCCTTGTCAAGTTTTGTTGCCGCCCTCTGGCTACGATAAGCTTTTCTCTAAACACTTACAGAAAACGTATTATCGAGAGTATGAGAAAATTTTTAATAAAAAGGAGAGCTTGGATCAATGGAGTTGGACGGGTTCTTATCAGACAATACCATTAAATTTCCATGATACATCTGTCAATTTGGGCCCTCTCAGGGTAAACATTTACGAACATCCTCAGAACGAGGTGTTTTTTATTGATCCACTTCCAAATACTACAGAGATGGCACATACAAAGCATGCGCATTTAGTAGAAGCTGATCTATTGGAATTTAGGGATACATTGAAGTCTATCGACCTTGATGGAACCATTCAGTTTAGAGACAGTGAGATTTATGCGCAGATGAGAGATGATTGTGAGGGAAGAAAAGTGTTACAAAGTTTTGAAGTCGGAGATTTGATTTCAGCTAACTATTCTGAAGATGGAGTTTATGAAATACAGAATTTATCTAAAAATTGTAATCTGATCGAAGTATATCTTAGTGATCCTGGGTTCTCTGATTTGAGAAATTTTAAGCCCGTATCAAGATTGTCTAATGAATACTAGTATTAGATTTGAGATAGTGGTCTTCAATCAAAGAAGTCAGATCCTATGCACATAGAGAAAGAAGGTTTTCGTTTCTCTCTTTGTGTGTGTGTACTTCCTAAGGATAAGATACACTCGCATGGAGCTCGCTCTACATGCGAGTGTATCGTATGTTTAGTTGCAATAAGTACATTAAAAGTCCGAATGTGTCGGTACCGCAGCTCAGCAAATATCGGAAATCAGTTTTTCAGCTAAAGTGCTGAAACAAGTCTGTATTGAAATCAAAGTATATCAGCCCGTGAAATTTTTATGCTCGCTCTAGAGGTGAATCTGGAGCGAACATAAAAATTATTACATAGTTTAATCCAAAACTTATCCTGATGTAGTTTTGAAATTAAGCACAGTTTTCTTTTGAGACAAAGGAATAAAGGTCAATATCTTGGTAATGAGTTTTTGTAGGAATTACTCTTAATCCAGGAATATTTGCTTCAGATATTGCTAAACGCGCTTTCTCATAAAACTTTTTATATTGTTTTAGATTTTGGTGATTTTGGTAGACTAGTCCTTCATTCCATAAGGCTTCTGATATTTTCATTTCGATGAAGGGAATGTCTGTTCCAACTTTTAGCCATATTGGATAGTCAACACCTGTTGATTTTTCTGGATGATTTGGATCTTTGATACTTCTCTTACAAAGCGTTGCAAAATTTCTGTTGGGGTCATTTTTTAAAGCTTTAAAGCTTTTTGGGAGATTAATTTTATTGCCAAAAACATCATAGGGATGAATCCATCCTTTTTGCTCAGCATAGTCTTGAAATTCTTGCGATGTCATATCTGAAAGATCAGCAATAACAGTTATTGGAAAAGTAGATCCATCAAAGCTCAAATTAGTCATATAGTGATGGTGCCCATCCACAAGAACATAACCATTAGGTGAGTTTACAACTGGTAATGCTTTAGATAGAGGAAAAAGGCACGTGTTATCTGCGTACATAAGAATCCACGATTGAGTCTCTGGATCCCAAGAAGCTTTTCCAGCTTCAATGTGTTCTTTTACTTTTTGCTTTACAACAGAGTCTGAGTATCTAATCTGACCTGGATGAACTTCATCAGTAGAGATATAAAAAGACTTTTCTTCTCTAAGTTTGCGACTATCTGCTTCCTTGGCATAAATATGATTAAGAGATAGCGAAAAAGAAAGAATAAAAAGAGTAAGTATAGTAATGGTTTTTTTCAAAACATTCGACCTGTTGTTAATAGATTTTCGTATATTATAAAAAATGAAAACAATTAAATTATACTGAAGATTTTTTTTTAATTTGGTTTTATTACAAAAATTTCTAGAAGTAAAGAAGGGACAGTAGCAGGTTTTTTTCGATAATAATCAATACATAAAGTTTCGTCGTAAGAATGTAAACTTTGAATTTGAAAATGAGCGCGTTCTAAATGATAACAAATTGAGCTCTCCGTATGAAAATATCTACAGTATGAACCTCTTTCTGTAATGATGGTTGTAAGAGCTGTGTTTTCGTCGTACTGGATGTTTTTCGAACTCATGAGATTTGGATCTTTTTTACGAACAACGACAAATAATTTTCCATTAGG
>JAJFMG010000062.1 GCA_021772295.1 Chlamydiota bacterium
ATAATAGGACGTTTTAAAGAGTTTATCAAAGTAAAGAGTTGTGAAGAATCGCATGAAAGAGCAAATATTTTTTGCACAGGATACGGTCAATGCAATGGAATTTGTTTTTACAGAGCTTGTCTTGATACAAAAGATCCAAATAGATGGCAAAGTTATATCGAGGTAATAAACCTCTGGGATGGCACTTTACAAGGGTTAAAAAACACTGATCTTGTAGAAAGGTTTGATGGACGTTTTCGAGATTTTGAAGATTTTTTTGAGTCCTTTATGAACGATGTTATCTGGTTTCAGCAAATGAATCATGAGTCAGAAGAGGTGACAAATAAATCTGGTACCGCTCTTTTGTTTAAACAGTGGGAAAGACCAAATCAACTAGCATGTGTCAGCATAGAAGATGACACTATTGTCTTACAAAATTTTGTAACAAGCGTAGGCAGTTTCGAGCCATATAATCTTAACCGCACTGAATTTAAAGCAAAAATAGAAGAGCTTGGCCAATTGGAAGAAGAAACTTATATTGAGATTTTTTCAGATTTTCACCTAAGTCAAATTAAAATCTTACCAAACAATCAATACAGATATTTTGAACCTAATGCCTATTTTGAAATACCTCCGTTTGATGATTTAGATTTATTAGCTGAATATATATGGGAAATTCAGTTTAAGAAACATCTCTCGGAAGAAGGGCGTGGGAATTTTTTTTACAACCGATATAAATTTGAAGTAAGATCTTAATTAAAAGCTCTTTTTTGATATCTATTTTATCTTCTCACCTTTTTGTTGAAATGTAGACTAATATAACTTTTTAGGAATTTGATAGCTTAGAGACTGATACAATTTTTCTTCATTCCCCCTTAAGCCTAAAGAGCAAAAAATAAGCATCCGTTAGAGGTATTTAATCATCTTTCAAAAAAGTCTTGTACTCGTACACTTTAAAATTGAAACAGGGTTTTTATTCATTATTTCCGGGTGGAATATCAAGCCATTCATCGATAATATTGGCAATAAGGCCACTCCAACCTGTTTGGTGCGTTGCACCAAGCCCTCTCCCTGTATCACCATGAAAATGCTCATAGAAGAAGAGATGATCTGTAAAATGCTCATCAAACTCAGAGATCTTTTGGTCTCGATAGATAGGAGGATAAGAGGCATTCCCCTTTTGGAAAAGAGAGAGTAGTCCTAAGGAATACGCCCGTGCCATTTCTTTTGCTGTAATCTTTTCTCCATTTGAAGTGATAATGGCGTCATTCCCAAGAATTTCATCAAACTTTTTCAATGACTCTATTAGGAGGAAATTAGTCGGAAACCATATAGGACCTCTCCAGTTAGAGTTCCCCCCTTTAAGAACAACTTCTGCCTCACCTGGCTCATAACTGATGGAGTGATCGAGTAGTTCGTAGGGAAAATCTTCATAGACTTTAGAAAGTGATCTGATACCATGCTCTGATCGAAATTCTTTGGGATCCCAAATACGAGTAATGACCCGCTTCATTTGATCAATGTGCATTAATGCTAAAAGGTATTTCTTTTCTTTACCCTCTCCAAGAGGTGTTATGCAATGTTCGATAAGGTCTTGTCGATTTTTACAAAACCAATGAAAGTTAGTCGAGAATTCTTTGAACTGTGAAAGTTCTTCTTCGGTAATGCAATCAACTGCATAGAGGGGAATAATTCCGACAAGAGAACGTACCTTAATTCTCTCTTGCTTATCATCGGGCAAGTTAATTACATCATAGAAAAAACCATCTTCCTCATCCCAAAGTTGCACTTCACGATTTTGGGCATGTTCTAGAGCATTTGCAATATATATGTAGTGCTCAAAAAATTTGGTGGCGAGAGACTCATATACATAGTCCTTTTTAGCAAGCTCTAAAGACATTCTCATTAAAAGCAGACAAAACATTCCCATCCAGCCAGTTCCATCAGATTGCTCCATGGACCCCCCTCCTGGAATATCAGAAGATCGATCAAAGATCGTGATATTGTCGAGACCTAAAAAGCCCCCCTCAAATACATTGTTCCCTTTCGCATCTACTTTGTTTACCCACCAAACAAAATTCAAAATGAGTTTGTGGTAACATTTTTTTAAGAAATTGGTGTCTTTGATTCCTTTTTTTTCATATTCGAGATTGTAGAGGCGCCAAAGTGCCCACGCTTGCACAGGAGGATTCAGTTCTGAAAACTCCCATTCATATGCTGGGATCTGTCCATTGGGATGTTGAAATTGATCAAAAAGAAGATGCCAAAGCTGCTCTTTGGCAAAATCCATATCTACTAAAGCTAATGAAATGGTATGAAAGGATAAATCCCAAGCTGCAAACCATGGGTATTCCCATTTATCTGGCATCGAAAGAATTCGTTTAGAGATGAGATGACGCCAGTGATTGTTACGAATATTTTCACGGCCATCTGGTGGTGGATTATCGGGATCATCGCCTTTGAGCCACTGATTGACATCATAGAGATAGATTTGTTTACTCCAAAGCATTCCTGCAAGTGCTAAGCGTTGGATTTTTTTGTTTTCATCAGATGCGCCACTTGGATGAATACTTTCATAGAAAAGATCTGCTTCATTTTTACGAAGGGAAATGATCTTTTCAATATCTTGGAGAGGATTTGCTATTTCTTTGTTCGTAAAACGGAAATAGAGAGATTTGGATTTTTTTCCTGGAATAGAGAGATTTTTATAATGTAGAGCAGCTTTTGAACCCGTTTTTTTAGGATTTAGACAATCTTCTTTCTGGATGATGCTTCGATGAAAAGCATCTTTGACATATGGGGTTTTGTTTTTTCCAGAATAGAGAAGCTCTTCGTTGGTGTCATTGTTTGTAAAAAGTGTTTCACAAGTTTCTCCATAGAGATATCTTTTCCCAACTCGATACTCGATATTCAGTCTAGGAATTGGATCTGCATTTGCGTCATCGGCGATTAACAAACTACTGTTTGCAGTAGAGCCATCATAAATATCCGGTGTGGCTTCTTTATTTTCTTTATATTCCCATGTGTTTCTAAAAACAAGGGATGGAAGAACATCCAAAGAAGCTTCATTTTCGCCTCGATTATAAATCTCTAACTTGAAGCAAAGGTCATCGGGATCATTTTTTGCCATTTCGATAAAAATATCGAAATACTCATTGTTATCAAATATCCCAGTATCAATGAGTTCATACTCTCTATCACTCATTCCCCTTTTTTTGTTTTCATTTACTAGAGTTTCGTAAGGGAATTGTTTATGAGGATATTTGTAGAGGTATTTCATGTAGGAATGAGAGGGCGTATTATCTAGATGATAATAATACTCTTTAACATCCTCACCATGATTTCCCTCATGGGGGGTAAGGCCAAAGAGCCTCTCTTTTAAAATTGAATCATGGTGATTCCAAAAGGCAAAACTTAAACAAAGCACTTGATATCTGTCACATATGCCGCAAATACCATCTTCTCCCCATCTATATGCTTTGGATCTTGCCATTTCATGTGTAAAAAAACTCCATGAGTCACCATTATTTCCGTAATCTTCTCTGACTGTTCCCCATGAGCGCTCAGAGACATAAGGCCCCCATTTTCTCCATGGAGGTACAGGTCCTGATTTGTTCTCTTCAAGTCTTTTTTCTTCTTCTAGCATGTGGATCCAAGTGATGTGTTTTTTTCCTTGGTAACTTTTTTATTGAATTCCGTCAACTACCTCTGTTATGGATCTAAAAAACTAAACCAAGGATTTCTATGAAAGCCCTCACTATTATTCCGGGAAAAGGCGACTTAAAACTTATTGATTTTGAAGAACCAAAAATAAGTCTGCCCGATCATGTCAAAATGCAAATTCTAGAAGTTGGTATCTGTGGAACAGACAAAGAGGAAGTCGCTGGAGGGAGAGCAGATGCTCCCAATGGGGAAACAAGGCTTGTAATCGGTCATGAAATGCTTGCAAGAGTTGTAGAAGTTGGCAAAGATGTTCGTTCTGTAAAACCTGGTGATCTTGTTGTAGCCACAGTTCGAAGATCCTGCGAAATCTGTGAAATGTGCAAGGCTACGTGTTACGATATGTGTCAAACAGGAAAATACAAAGAAAGGGGTATTAAAGGATTACATGGATATCATGCCAGTCTTGTAGTCGAAAAGGAAGAATTTGTCTTGAAAATGCCAGAAGAGCTTCGAGAATTCGGAGTGCTACTTGAACCGACAACTGTAATTGAAAAAGCGATTGATGAATCATCAAAACTTCAAGCTGCAAGACTTCCTCAAAATCAAACTCCTGATGAATATTTAAAAGGAAAAACAGCTTTAATAGCAGGTCTTGGTCCCATTGGCCTACTAGCGGCAATGGTACTACGTCTTCGAGGTGTCAATGTTATTGGCATGGATGTTGCCGATGATACATCTAAAAAAGCGACATTAATCAAGGAATTTGGTGGCAGCTATGTCAATGGAAAAGAGCATGATTTGTCAAGTATCACAAAACTGCATCCTCAAATTGATCTGATTGTAGAAGCTGCTGGTATTGTCAAATTAGACTTTGATTTGATTGATATTTTAGGAATTAATGGTATTTACGTCCTCACAGGTGTTCCAGCTGAAAGTAACCCTTTAAGTTTAAATGGATCAAAAATCATGAAGCAACTGGTTCTTAAGAATCAGATCATCTTTGGAAGTGTGAATGCAAATATCAAACATTTCAAAAGAGGGATAGAAGATTTGGAACTTGCTCGAAAAACTTTTGGGAAAGTTGTTGAAAAGATTATTACCCATAAAATTCCGATTGATAAATTTGAAGCAGCTTTTACAAAACATAAAGAAGAAGAAATCAAAATCGCTATCTCTTGGGAAAAGTGATTTCTTGTATCATTTGAATCTGATATTCTCCTTAGAAAAAAAGAGGGTATTATGATTCAGGCAATTGCATTACTCATTTGTTTGGCTCTACTGTGGGGGCCATCCTTTATGTTTATCAAAATTGCAATTGCTGATGTACCTCCAATGACTACGATTGCGCTTCGTATACTCATTGGAGCATTTTTCTTAATTCTTATTGCTAAATCCAAAAAGTACGCTCTGCTTAAATGGAGAATCCATTGGAAAGACTTTTTGCTGATGGGCATTTTTTCAAGCGCCTTTCCCTTTACGTTAATTGCTATAGGAGAAAAGACGATATCTTCATCTACGGCAAGTGTTGTTAATGCATCCGTTCCATTTTTTACACTTGTGATGGCGCATTTTTTTATAGCGAGTGAAAAGATCACAAAGAAAAAAATGATTGGAATACTCGTTGGTTTTATAGGAATAAATATTATTTTTTTACCATCTGCATTTAAGCTTGGTTGTTATGAAGATATGATGGGGATTGTATATGTAATCATAGCGTCTATTTCCTATGGCGTCGGTATGATTTATGCCAAAAAAAAATTAAGTCATGTTCCCACAATTATTACACCTATCTATGCGCTATCTCTTTCCGGAATAATACTGCTAATTCTTGCTTTTATTATGGAAAATCCATTCGAAACCGCAAACTTTACTCAAAGTAGTTTGAGAGCCATTGGTTTTTTATCTTTTTTTGGCACAAGTCTTGCATACTTGGTTTATTTTAAGATTATTAAAATTGCCGGGCCATCCTTCCTATCTCTTGTGACATTTATATCTCCTGTAATTTCTATTTTTTTGGGTATATACTTTTTACAAGAATCACCCAGCTGGAATATCTATTTAGGATGCGTCATTATCTTAATCGGCTTAGGTATTGCCGCAAACTCTCTAAAACCTACCAACAAGCCCAGCTAATGCCTCTTTTCTAAAATGAAGTTTCACCCTATAACATAGAAAAAAAAGGCAGATTGTTGAGTAGCTTCCATCATAGTAACCGAAGAGGGATATTGATATATGCCCTAGCAGCGTTTTTTCTTTTTTATGAAACGCTACTTCAAATATCACCAAGTGTGATGGCAGCTCCACTTATGGAAGCCTTTCAAATGAATGCCCAAGGTCTTGGACTTATGGCGTCATGTTATTTTTATAGTTATACTTTTATGCAAGTACCCGTTGGGATCTTATTTGATCAGAACGGTCCTAGAATTTTACTTACAGTTGCCTCTTTTATTTGCTCTGTAGGCGCTTTTTGTTTTGCAGGGACAAATTCTTTATTGATGGCATCTTTTGCCAGGTTTCTGATGGGATTTGGATCTGCGTTTGCCTTTATTGCTGTTTTAACCATAGTTGCTAGGTTTTTTAAACCTGAGCTTTTTGCGCTCCTTGTTGGTTTAACACAATTTCTTTCTGCAGTGGGAGCCATGATTGGAATGACAACACTTTCTTTTTTGGTGAATAGATTTGGATTTCGAAAAGTACTACTCATATTAGGAATTGTAGGTATCCTTTTTGCTTGTATTTGCTATCGCTTTGTACGTAATTTTAAATCAAAAGATCAACAAGATCACCACCATGCAAACAAATTGAGTGTGTTTGAAGGAATTATAGAAATTCTTAGAAACTCACAAAACATTTTTGTTGCGATTTTCTCTTTTTCTATTTGGTCCCCCATGACGATTTTTGCAGTGCTTTGGGCTGTACCCTATCTAACTCTTAGATATGATATATCTAATATGCAGGCATCCGTTATGAGTGGAATGATATGGATTGGCGTCGCATGTAGCTCCCCATTTGTTGGTTTTCTCTCAGATAAGATTAAACGAAGAAAAATAATAATGGCAGGAGGCGCTTTACTTGGTTTTACAGCGTCTTCTTTGCTTTTTTATTTTTCAAAAGTATCAGTTTTTTTTAGCATGATTTTACTTTTTTTATTTGGGATGGCGTCCGCTACTCAAATTTTAAGTTATGCCGTTGTAAAGGATATTAATCGACCAACACAAATTGCAGCTGCAGTTGGGGTCAATAATATGACTGCATTAGTCGGAGGAGCCCTTTTACAACCTTTTGTTGGATACCTTCTTCATCAATTGTGGAATGGAAAATTAGTTGGATCAATTCCTAAATATTCCCTCAGTAATTATCACCTGGCTCTTTCTATCATTCCGCTTTGTTTTTTACTTGGCTCTATTATTTCTATTTTCTTTATTAAAGAGACAAATTGTAATCCAATTTATGATCCTTATATGGATCATTTAATTTAACTTGTAATAAAATCAAATTCAATTTTATTACAAGTTAAAGAGATCAAGACATACAAGAGCATTTTTTTATGGAAACATATCATATCGGAAAAACAAGAAGTATTTGCATCTATATTTTAGCGGCAATATTTTTATTTTATGAAATGGCTCTGCAAGTATCACCAAGTGTCATGACAAATGATTTGATGAAAAGTTTTGGCATTGGAGCACAAGGTCTTGGGATCATGGCAGCCTTTTATTTTTATTCTTATACGATAATGCAATTACCAGCAGGACTTTTATTTGATCGCTTCGGTCCAAGGAAGCTAATCACACTTGCATCGATTATTTGCGCTATGGGAGCATTTTTCTTTGCGATGACCCACTCTGCAATGTATGCATCATTGGGGCGTTTTTTGATGGGGTTCGGATCCTCATTTGCATTTATTGGAGTACTCTCAGTTGCCGCAAGATTTTTTAGACCTTCGCTGTTTGCCTTTTTAGTTGGTATTGCGCAGTTTTTAGCAGCCTTTGGCGCAATGGGAGGTGAGCTTCCCCTTGCCTACTTTGTTAATCACTTTGGATGGAAAGAAGTTATGATTTTTCTTGGAGTCATTGGGCTTGTCATTGGCCTTCTTGCTCTTTTAGTAATTCGAGATTTCAAATCTAAAGATCAACAGTTGCACCACCATGAAAACAAACAACCTATCTTTGCAAGTATAGCTGGAATATTAAAAAGCTCACAAAATGGTTTTATTGCCATTTATGCATTTGCTCTTTGGGCCCCTGTTGCAATTTTTGCAGCACTTTGGGGAGTCCCGTACCTAATGGAAAGATATAAAATCACCAACACAAAAGCTGCATTTGCTTGTGGCATGATCTGGCTTGGAATAGCCATAACATCACCCTTTATTGGATGGCTGTCAGATTTCATTGGAAAGCGCAAAGGGTTGCTTATTATTTGCTCGAGTTTAGGTCTTGTTTCAACGGGTGTTTTTCTCTATGTTCCAAATATTTCTTTTCCTTTATGTTTAATTCTTCTCTTTTTATTTGGTGTAGCCTCATCAGGACAAATTCTTTCCTTTGCCTTAGTAAAAGATAATAATAGACCCTCTGATATGTCAGCAGCAGTTGGATTTAATAATATGGCTGTTGTGATTGGTGGAGCGCTGTTTCAGCCCCTTGTTGGAATCTTACTTGGAATATTTTGGGATGGAAAAATGAGCGGATCAATCCCTATCTATTCGATAGAAAATTTTCACATCTCACTAAGCCTTGTCCCCATTTGTTTTTTAATAGGGACTATAGCAGCTCTATTTTTAATAAAAGAGACCAACTGCAAGCCTAAATTTGATCAATACTCAGATCACTTAATGTGAAGCTAAAAAAAACAGAAACAAACATACTAATCTATTTTGTTTAAATGGTTTAAAAATGAACTCCCTAGTGGAAATGCCTTTTCAAGTGTTTTACCAGACTTAGATGAAGCAAAAATATCAATAATTTGATTTGCTAAGACTTTACCAAGCTGCACACCTTCTTGATCAAAAGAGTTTATATTCCAAATAAAACCCTGGAAGGCGATTTTATTCTCATAATAGGAAAGGATAGCCCCCATGGTATATGCATCTAATACTTTGGCAAATAAGACTCTATTGGGTCGATTACCAGGGAAATTTTTGTTTGGATTTTCATTTTGATCCCCTTTTGCAAGTCCAATAGATTGAGCAAAGAGGTTAGAAAGTAATTTTTCTTGAGAGTTTGTACCTTTGAATTCCAGATCCTTTTGATATTGAGAGTCTCTAAAACCAACAAACTCAATCGGAACAGTTCCTGTTCCTTGATGTAATAGCTGATAAAAGGAGTGCTGTCCATTGGTTCCAACTTCTCCCCAAATCACAGGTCCAGTTTGAAAATCAACTCTTTGCCCTTGTTTATCTATTTGCTTTCCATTTGACTCCATATCACATTGTTGTAAATGAGCTGGAAAACGAAGCATTG
>JAJFMG010000063.1 GCA_021772295.1 Chlamydiota bacterium
TATACCCAATCTAAATGGAAAGAAATCGGAGAAACTCATGAGTGATGCTGTAGAACAAATTAAAGCAGATATCGAAAAACACCCTGTAATCCTTTTTATGAAAGGCTCTAAACTTATGCCTATGTGCGGCTTTTCCGCAAAAGTTGTAGATATTCTACAAACACTTGGAGTTCCTTTTGAAACGCGAGATGTTCTCCAATCTGATGAACTTAGATCATCGATTAAAGAATTTTCTAATTGGCCAACCCTTCCCCAACTCTACATCAATCAAGAGTTTGTCGGAGGATGTGATATCGTTTGTGAATTACATGAATCAGGCGAATTAGAGTCACTTATTAAAGCAACAAAATAGGTTAATTATGTCTTCAGCAAGCATTTCTCCTAGAGCATCAGATGCTTCATATACTCCCACACTTACCAGAAACAATTCTATGTCTACAAAATATTCAACTGAAGCATCAAATAATACAGGTATTGCGGATATTCAGGCATATATTCAATTTCAAAGCACAATAGAACCCTCTAATTTAGTGAGAACTTACCGTGTTTCAGAGTACTATCCAGATAATCATCTTGGAAAAATTCCAATAGATAGAGCAACTATGGCTCTTATACAAATAGCTCGATATGGAAGAGAGCGCGATGGTTGTGATCCATGTGGTGAGAATAGTCAAAGTTCAAATTAAGCACCAACCCTAAGCATCCTGAGACAAAATGCTTATATAGAACGGTTTTTCAGATTCCAGAAAAAATTCATTAGAAGTTTTTTTTGGTAAGATTTTAAATCTAAGGAATCTTCTTCAACTCAAAGAGCAGTCAACCTGACAATAAGACGATCCCCTAAGTCCACAGACTCTTGATTATCTTTATGCCCACCAACAATCTTAATCGAGAAATTTTCCACCGCTAAAGATTAGATCTTTCAACTTATTATCAATTAAGCCAATTGGATCCTTAGTTTCAAAACGAATATGGGCAACAAAAAATCGGTCATTGGCTTCTTCCTCACCCTAAATCTCATGTGTTTCAGCGACTTTGCCAACACAGATAGATTTTGCACTTTTATCAAATATCAAGCGTTGACCAGAAAGAACATACTCTTTTTCACCTGATTTGTGTGTAGTAGAATTGCTAGCTATAACAACTCCAATTTTTTGATAATTCTATGTGCAAACTACACTTGTTGGAAAGTAAAACTCACCTCAACATATTTTATTCATTTCAATTTATTATAAGATGACAATAGAAAAAACAATTTGTTTTAATAATAAAATTACTTGTGAGTATTTATCTTTTTTTGATAGCATAACCAAAAAAAATAATAAGGTGCAAAATATGAGCGATATTTGGAAAGAATTTATGGTATTTATGACCGGAAAAGCTTGGATTGTACAAACTTTTTTTGTTATTTTATTCACCTTAGTACTTAAATATATTTTTGTAAGATTATATAATAAAATCAAACCAAAACTAGAAAACACGCATCTATTTTGGGATGAAGCGTTACTCGAGGCTTTATACAAACCTTTAAAAATGCTGATCTGGGTAGTAGGCCTCTCCTTTGCTGCAGAAATTGTCGGAGCAAAATCAGAAACCGATATTCTTTTTAAAGCCATCAATTCATTGAGAAGTATCTTCTTCGTATTTGTTTTTGGATGGACATTATTACGTTTTATAAAAAACATAGAAATCGACTTCATCAAGCATAAGAAAAAACGTAATAAGCCCTATGACAAAACAACTGTAAGAGCTTTATGTCAAATTCTGCGAATTACAGTCATTGTTACATCCGCTCTTATCTGTCTACAAACAATCGGGGTATCTATTTCAGCAGTTCTTGCCTTTGGTGGTGTGGGAGGTTTAGCCGTTGCTTGGGCCGCTAAAGATCTTTTGTCCAATTTCTTTGGAGGGCTAATGCTCTTTTTAGATCGTCCCTTTGTTGTCGGAGATTGGATCTCATCTCCAGATAAAGAAATTGAAGGAACAGTAGAACATATCGGCTGGAGACTTACACGTATTCGGACCTTTAGTAAAAGACCTCTTTTTGTTCCAAATGGAATTTTCTCCACAATATCTGTTGAAAATCCATCAAGAATGACCAATCGTAGAATATACACACACGTAGGCCTTCGATATCAAGATGCGACCAAAATGGATGTCATCTTAAAGGATGTTGAAAAAATGCTTCGTAATCATATTGAAATTGATCAAGACCAAACTCTTATGGTCAATCTTGATCAGTTTGGACCATCTTCACTCAACTTCTTTGTATATACTTTCACAAAGACAACCGATTGGGTAAAGTTTCAAGCCATTCAGCAAGATGTCTTTTTACAAATTATCAATATTGTAGATTCTCATGGCGCTGAGTGTGCGTTCCCAACAACCACACTGAATGTACCAAAGCCACTGATTGTAAATTCAGAATAAAAACATGAACGAACTTCTTTTTTTCACTCACATTGCCATTTTACTCAGTGTAATCATAATTGCTCTTAAACTTGGAAGTGAAGCTCTTCTTGTCGCATTTTGCATGCAAGTACTCCTTGCTAATTTGTTTGTCACCAAACAAATTAGTCTATTTTCGCTAAATGTCACTGCAACAGATGTATTTACAATTGGATCAATTGTTACTCTCCATCTTATTGAAGAGTATTATGGGAAAAAAGCATCTTCAAAAGCGTTGATACTAATGTTGTTTACACTTGGGCTATTCCTTGTAATGGCAAAGATGCACCTTTTTTACGTACCCAATTCCTATGACATTTCACAAAGCTCCTTTCGAATACTCTTAGATACAACTCCTAGAATTATGATCTCATCGATTGTGGTAACAATTACAGCTATGCGTCTTAGTCTTTTTTTACTACGCAAAGGCAAGAAAGTTTTCCCCAATACAAAAATGCTTTTTATCAGTACAGCAGCTCTTATTTTGACACAAATTTTCGATACAATAGCATTTAGTTATCTAGCGCTTTATCACATAGTTGCAAGCCTGTTTGATATTATTTTGATATCACTACTCATCAAAACTATTTTGATATTCTGCATGAATCCCATTTCTGC
>JAJFMG010000064.1 GCA_021772295.1 Chlamydiota bacterium
TCTGCATGTGAGGGTCTTGGCCAAACACTCGATTTTGATTTTGATAAAATTATTGATCAAAAACTCTCGATTAAAGAAGGCGCTGTATCGATTGCTGGGTCCTATAACACGGTTCGCTGGGGAAACATCTATGACAACTTAGCAAGGCTATATAAGTTTTCTGTAGATACCCCGTGGGAAGACCTACCCAAAAAAGGCAAAGATATCTTTTTAAATGGTGTGGATAAAAAATGGATCAAGATGCGTTTTGTCCATCCTGAAAAAGGAAATAAATGGACCGACTATGTCTCCTGGAAAGGAGTTATTTTTGAGGCTAAAAAAAGATACGCAGATGCCAAAAGTGACCTCTATAAAGCCAACATAGAAAAACTTATGAGTAGACTTCCTTGCGCTGCCTGTAACCAATCTAGAATTAAACCCTATCCAGCAGCATGTAAGCTTAATGGAAAAACCATCAAAGATCTAATTTCTATGCCACTGCATGAACTTCTTGATTTCTTTGAAAAATATACCCTCACAAACGAGGAAGAAAGAATCGGTGGAGCCCTTATACAAGAGATCAAAAAACGAATAGCCTTTTTACTAAATGTTGGTCTTTTTTACCTCTCAATAGACCGATTAAGCCCATCGCTTTCAGGTGGAGAAGCGCAAAGGGTAAGACTCGCCTCGCAGATAGGGTCAGGGCTTGTGGGTACCACCTATATTCTGGATGAACCCTCGATTGGCCTGCATCCAAGAGATAATGAAAAATTAATCGGGACCCTTAAAGAACTTCGCGATAAGGGAAATACAGTTATTGTCGTAGAACATGATGAAGGGATGATGCTCCAAGCAGATCAAATCGTAGATGTTGGTCCATTTGCAGGAGTAAATGGAGGTGAAATTATTTCTAGTGGATCCCTGCAGGATCTTGTAAAAAATCCCCGCTCACTTACAGGCGCATATTTATCTGGCAAAAAATCCCTTCCCACTTTTCCAAAAAGAGTCGATGCCGCAAAGCATACACTTACAATAACAGGCGCAACTCTCCATAATTTGAAAGAAGTTTCCCTAACGCTACCTTTGCAAAAATTTATAGCAATCACGGGGGTGTCAGGTTCTGGAAAATCCTCTCTTATTTCTCAAACCCTTGTACCAGCTCTTCTAAATAAGCTGCATGACTCCAAACACAAAGTAGGCCCATATTCTGAAATTTTGGGATTAGAACATATTGATAAAGTAATTTCGATTGATCAAAGCCCTATTGGAAGAACGCCAAGATCTAACCCGTCTACTTACATTAAAGTATTTGATGATATACGCAATCTCTTTTCATCTCTGCCGGAAAGTAAAGCAAATGGATTCACCGTTGGTCGTTTTAGTTTCAACGTAAAAGAAGGCTCTTGTCCTAATTGCTCTGGAATGGGACAAATCCGAGTTGATATGGACTTTATGGAGGATGTATGGCTGAGCTGCCCACAATGTAATGGAAAGAGGTTTGATCCTAAAACTCTTTCTATTCTTTATAAAGGAAAAAACATCAATGATGTTTTAGAAATGAGCGTAGAAGAGGCGCAGCATTTTTTTGAAGCAACGCCCCCCATTAAACATAAACTCGATATTCTTTTCAAAGTAGGCCTTTCCTACATTACCCTTGGTCAATCTTCTGTAACGCTCTCTGGTGGAGAGGCGCAAAGAATCAAACTTGCCAAGGAAATCATCCGAAGAGATACAGGGAAAACGTTGTATGTATTCGATGAACCAACAACTGGCCTTCATATCCACGACATCTCCAAACTACTTGAAATTCTGCAACAGCTTGTCGATCGCAAAAACACAGTGCTTGTCATTGAACACCAAATGGATCTTGTCAAAGCTGCCGATTATATAATCGACGTTGGACCAGAAGGTGGTTTTCAAGGTGGAAAAATCATGTTTGAAGGCACTCCTGAAAACCTTGCTAAAAAAAGATCTCCCACAGGAATTGCGTTAAAAGAAGCTTTTGCACCTAAAAAAATTAAAGCAGCAAATATTTCTCATGATGCTGAGAAAAAAGTCACCTCCATTGAAGTGAGTGGTGCTTGTCAAAACAATCTACAAAATGTTTCTCTATCTCTTCCACGAGATAAAATCACTGTTTGTACAGGTCCATCTGGTTCTGGCAAATCATCTTTTGCTTTCGATACCATTTTTGCAGAAGGGCAAAGAAGGTATATAGAATCCCTATCTTCTTATGCAAAGCAATTCATTAAACCCATGGAAAAGTCCAAAGTAGAAAAAATAGAGGGTCTATCGCCATCCATTGCAATTGAGCAAAAAAAACATGCGGGGAATCCAAGATCAACTGTTGGAACGATGACAGAGATTTATGACTACCTTAGAATACTCTATGCAAATCTTGGTATTGCATACTGCCCTGAAACAGGGGAAAAGATCGAATCTATTAGCACAAGATATGTTGTAAACCACCTCCAAACAATACAACAAGGTGCAAAACTCTATATTTTATCACCAATAGCATTACATAACCTACCCTTCGGTGATGTGATTGAATCTTTGAGAAGACAAGGTTTTTTACGTATTCGTCTTAACAATGAATACTTCGAATTAGATGATCAAATCCCCTATAAAAAAGAGAAAAAAAATGAGCTTTTTCTTGTTATTGATCGAGTTATTCTACAACCCAAGATTGAAAAGAGACTTTTTGAGGCTATAGAGAGAGCAGCATCCTTTTCTGACGATTGTTTTGTTGTTGATATCGACGGAAAAGACCACCTTTACAACCTATCATTTGCTGTAAAGAAGACAGGAAAAACCTATCCTAAAATTACTCCACACACCTTTTCTTTTAATGCAGATGATGGCATGTGTAAAGACTGCTTAGGCCTCGGCTATGTTCTTGGCGCCAATTTGTTGTCTTTCCCTAAAATCCTAAAAATGACACCTGTAACCATCATAGAAAAGCTATGGAAGGACTATCTTACAGATGATGCCATTGAGTTGTTTTTTAGCATATTGCGCTTATTTGATATCGATTCAAAAACAAAAATCAAAGATTTACCAGAAAACAAACTTCAAATCCTCTTTAAAGGAGCGCCTCAAGACAAATGGGTCTTTTTTAATGGATGTAAATATCGTTGGATTGGCTTGAACTATTTTTTTGAAAAGGCTGTCAAATCAAGTAACCGAATGCTCAAAGATCGCCTGCAGCCTTTCTTAAAAAAAACCACCTGTAATGCTTGCGTGGGAGAAAGACTACACCCTCTTGCTAGAAAAGTCGAAATTGAGAAAATCACCCTTCCCAAACTTTGTCAAATGTCCATTCTTGAAACGAGCGCCTTCATTACCAAACTCTCTGCTCCCAAAGATATGCAGCATGTTTTAGATGAAGTTCTCTTGCAACTCAAAAATAGACTTCGCTTCCTAATCGATATTGGAATCGAATACCTATCACTAGATCGAGGCGCCCCTACACTCTCTGGTGGTGAAACGCAAAGAATTCATTTAGCAAAACAAATTGGATCTCAAATAACAGGAGCTCTCTATGTCCTTGATGAGCCATCGATTGGCCTGCACCCCCACAACAACCAAAAATTAAATGAAGCCTTGCGCACACTTTGTAATCTAGGTAATACATTAATTTTAGTTGAGCATGATCCTCTAACTATTGAAGCCTCTGATCACATTATCGATTTTGGACCAAAAGCAGGGTCTTATGGAGGCAAAGTCATAGCTGAAGGCTCATTTCAAGAAATTAAAAATAATCCTGCATCACTTACTGGAAGATACTTAAGCGGAAAAACACAGATTTCTATTCCGAAAAAAACGCGTCCTTTTAAGGAAGTAGTTTCTCTCCAAAATGCCTCTATTAACAATCTAAAAGGAATTTCTATCGAAATTCCAACTAAGAATTTTATCTGTATTACAGGTCTATCAGGCAGCGGAAAATCAAGTCTCATGCATCAATTGCTAAAACCTATGATGCAATTAAGCTTAGCAACTCGAGATCGAGAAGCTCCTATAGAATATATGGATGCAACACTTATAGGTCATGATCAATGGAATAAAATGATTGCCATTGATCAAAACCCAATCGGTACAACAAACAGAGCAAATGTCTGTACCTACAGTGAGCTTTTAACTCCTCTCCGTCAATTTTTTTCCAGTATGCCTTTAGCTAAAACCAAAGGTCTAAAACCGTACCATTTTAGCTATAATCATAAAAGGGGGATGTGTAAAACATGTTACGGGCTTGGATACAAGTCTATTTATCTTCAATACATGCCTCCTGTAAAAACAAAATGTGATGCCTGCAAAGGTAATCGCTTGAATCCTTTAAGTTTGGAAGTCACCTATAAAGGTAAAAACTTAGGGCAGTATTTAAAGATTACAGTTGAAGATGCAAAACAAATGCTTCCTCCCATTCCTAAACTTCTTAAGAGCTTGCAGAGCTTGATAGATGTAGGACTTGGATACTTGCAACTTGGACAAGATATAGCAACCCTATCTGGCGGTGAAGCGCAAAGGCTACGCCTTTCAAGAGAACTTGCAAAAAGAGCAACAGGTAAAACTCTATATATTTTTGATGAACCTACAATTGGCCTTCACTTCGAGGATATTGAACGACTTTTACCCATCTTCCATTCCCTTGTTGACAAGGGTAATACTCTTATCATCATTGAACATAATCAAAATATGATTGCAAACGCAGATTATATCATTGATCTTGGCCCTGATGCTGGATATGACGGTGGAGAAGTTGTCGCAACAGGAACTCCTAAAGATATCATCCAAAATAAGCATTCTTATACAGGGAAATACCTCCGGACAATTTTTTAAATTACCTATAGTAATCTAAAGCATTATTTAGATGTTTTTCCACGCCAATATTATTATTTTTCAAGCGATTAATTCTTTCTTTCAAAAAAAGAA
>JAJFMG010000065.1 GCA_021772295.1 Chlamydiota bacterium
GCATAAAAGAAATCTTAGTTCGTTTCAGAAGTTTTTTCTCTTTTTTATTATCTTAATTTTGCCAGTTTTTATTATTACTGAATATCGCATTCTAAAATCAAAGAAACAGGTTTGCTTTTATACTGGGGAAGATTTCTACCAAAGCCATCCAAAAGACATTGATAATAAACACTTTGTAATTGTAGTTCAGTCGCTTTCTAATCAGGAGGATGTACTCGCGACATTACATTCGATTTCTGAGCAAGACTACAAAGACTATGCGGTTAAAGTGATTACCAATGATTTTTCAGATAGCGAAGCTGAAAAGATTCAAGAGTTTGCAAAAAACTCGTTTCAAGAGATTCGGGTAGACTTTAGAAATATGGGATCTGCAAATGGTGTAATTAAAGAATATTATGACACTGTGCATAGTTGTTTAGATGACGATGTTATTGTACAGATAAATGGGGGAGACTGGTTCGTCCATAGCGAAGTTCTTACAAAGCTAAACGAGGTCTATGCTAACCAAGAGGTGTGGCTTACTTATAGTCAGTTCTTAAGCTATCCAAGTTTAAAAAAGGAAGGAGATCGAATTAATCCTAAAAAACTGCAAGCTAAAAAGAAAATTCATAATGGAGCCTGGATCGAGGCGCCATTTAAGACTTACTATGCAAGTTTATTTAAGGAAATCAATATTGAAAGGACTCTTTTACAGGAATATATGCTCTCTATTGAGAAACTAAAGGTATTTTTAAGGCCTTTAGTTGACCTTGGGAATAGACATGTTCTTTTTATTCCTGAAGTGCTAATCGTACACCCTAAAAAGTCAAGTAGGTCACTTGGAATGACGATTACATCTTTAACAGAAATTCTAAAGCCTCCCTATAAAATCAAAGAAGGCATGCATCTGAGTAGAGCAATTCATGCCTATGAAAAAGGTTGTATGCATTCATCAATTCTTTCAAAAAAAACAGAATCTAGCTCTTATGATGCGATTGCCTTAAAGAGTTGGTTTGATGTTATCAAAACACAAAAGCAGTGATATTTTAAGAAAGATTGTCTAAAAAAGATCTGGATGGAAGTCAATCCTTACTAAAATTAATTTTGACGTGGATTTTTTTTAAATCCTTCTTGAAAGAATTGGTATATTCTGGCGTAAGCATTAGATTCCTGACTGCATTTGTAGCCATTTTATCTATGACAACACCGAATAGTATTTAAGTGCGTAAGTTGCATTTATGCGCTGCGAGGGCTCTGCTTGGGCCTCATCTTAACATGGGATCATTTCCAGATTGTATAGCTACATATCTCAAATACAGAAAAAAGCTGTTGGAAGCTTTTTAATGATTCGAAAAAGGCACAAAGATCTCCTTCTGGCATATTAACTTAGATATTGCAAAACACTCAGGAAAGGTGAATGCAATGCATATAGACCGAGTTTTTAATTCTGTGCCATCGCAACTTTCGCACAATCTTAATGCTGCAATTGGAAGATACCGATTTAGAAGTATTGTACCCGAACTCTCACCTTATGATCGTTTATCAGGTGCAATTGATTGGCTTGAGCAAGTGGGAATGATCATCAAAATTCCAATTCTTAATTTTTGATGTCGGAACTCTCGGATGTAAGAGCAAACGATCTTTATCAATACCTTCTGATTCAAATAAAATAGGTAGTACGCATTATTATTCCTTATATTTAGCGGGAAAATTTCATCTCTAGCTACTACCAAATTTTACGTTTACTAGATGGATGAATATTAAGTTGCTTTCTATATTTGGCAATGGTTCTTCTAGCGCACGAAATTCCATACTCTTCTAAGCGTGCAGAGATGACTTCATCACTTAGAGGAGATGTTTTATCTTCCTTTTGGATGAGTTTGATAAGAAGATCTTTCGCAGAGCTATTAGAGATTTGCTCTCCACTTGTACTGATAAGCATACTTGTAAAAAACTTTCGGAGTGGGAGAGTTCCCTTAGGTGATAGTACATACTTGTTTTTTACAGCTCTTGTAATGGTTGATTCATGAAGCTCAAGTGAGTTTGCAACCTCTCGCATTGTTATTGGCTTTAGGTGGTCTTCGTTCCCCAGCAAGAAATCATATTGTTTGCTTGTAAGATACTTTCCAATGGAAAGTAGGATAGAATTTCTTGTACTGAGAGTTTTTAGTAACCACTTTGCTGATGTATTGCAATCTTGCACAAAGTTTTTTTCTTCTTTATTGGTATATTTTTTTTCTAAATATTCTGTTTGGATTTCAAGCTTGGGTGAAAACTCGTCATTTAGAGATATCTCTAGCTTGTTTTCTTCCTGGGTAATAATGAGATCAGGAATGATATGGCAAACTTTTTCATCCTGATAGGATGAAAGTGGATAGAAACAAAGAGAGCCTAAATCTTGTTTGATCTCTTGCTTAATTTTTGAAATAGGGATTTGCAAATTTTTGCTCAGTTTTGCAAAATTATTCGACAATAGCTGATCAAAGTGATCAGATATTATCAGATAAGAAATATGATCATTTTTGGAAAGAGTGTTTAGTTGATAGAGAAGTGATTCACGAAGGTTTTGACAGAGTAGTCCATTGGGGATAAGTGTTTGTATCTGATTTTTTACTTC
>JAJFMG010000066.1 GCA_021772295.1 Chlamydiota bacterium
ACCATCGATTTATCTCGATTTAAATACGATGTAAGACTTGGAACTATCCCCTGATAACTAAAGGAAGTAAAAATTACTGGCAGACCTAAAAACGCTGCTCCAAGTGATGAACGTGATAGTAGATCCCATTGCACATGCCTCATTCCAAAAACAATAAAAAGGGCAAATGATAAAACAAGTCCAACCATCAGAAGTGAATTGATTCTATCAACAAAATGTGTCCCCAAGTAAACAAAACCGCCGAAAAATATCACAAAAATGGCTGCTGCCACAGGGTGTGGAATATTTCCTTGAAAAAGGGATACAATAAAACCCGCACCACCAGCAATATAGGCAATAGTTAAAGTATAAAATAAAAATAAATATAGAATCCAAGCAGCTGCTTTTCCCGACTTTCCAAGCAAGTGCTGCGACATTGAAATAATATTTGCATTCTGTGGCATACAAAGACATATTTCAAGAAGAAGCAACCCTGTTGCCATACTAAATGCATAACATAAAAAATAGATTAGAATCGATGGCAAAAAGCCACCTTGGGCGGTAACAAGAGGCAATGCAAGCATTCCAGCTCCAATTGCTGTTCCTGCTACAAGCAGAACACCCCCAAATGCTTTTCTATAAGAAAAATCTTTCTTCATTTATGACTCTTTTTTTTCGTTTCTAGCATATTAATAAAACCCATCTTTTTTCTCATGTTAATTACACCCTAATGATTAGTTTTTTTTCAAAAAATCCGATTTTGCTTATTACACCTTTGTGCTAAGATGAGAGAACAATGACAAATAAATATAATTTAAGCAATTTCGTGCAGCCTAGAATTTACTCAGAAAAAGACCATGATATTTCAATAAAGTCCATTGATTTGCACGCTCTGTATATCATTGAAAAGTTAAAGGACGCAGGATTCAAAGCTTATCTTGTCGGCGGCTCTGTCAGGGACCTTCTTCTAAAGACAAAACCTAAAGATTTTGATATATCAACCTCAGCTAAACCTGAAGAAATTAAAAAAATTTTTCGAAACTGCATCTTGATTGGAAGAAGGTTCAGGCTCGCTCATATCCGTTTTGGAAGAAAAGTATATGAGGTTGCCACCTTTCGATCGGGTCAAGAGAGTGATGAACTGATCATACATGATAACGTTTGGGGAACTGAAGAAGAAGATGTTCTAAGAAGAGACTTTACGATCAACGGGCTCTATTACGATCCGACCAACCAAACCATCATCGATTATGTCGGCGGCTTCGATGACACACTTAAAAAACACATGCGCTGCATTGGACATCCATTCAAACGATTTAAACAAGATCCAGTTCGTATGATCAGACTTTTAAAGTTCGAGGCAAGATTTGGTTTCACAACAGATCAAGAAACAGAGGTTGCCATGCTTGAGTGCCGTGCAGAAATCTGCAAAAGTTCGCAAGCTCGTATTCTCGAAGAACTACTTCGAATGCTTGAGTCTGGCCACTCGCAAACCTTTTTTCATCTCATGAGCGAAAAAGGGCTTTTACAGTTTTTACTTCCAAGCGCCTCCTCTTTTTTAGAAAAACGAGAGGGAAATGAAATCTATTCTTATTTAGAAGAAATTGACCGTATTATACTTGATCCAGAAGAACAACCTCTGAATCGAGCTATTTTACTCTCCGCTTTTCTTTTTCCTCATTTTGAAAGTCATATCAATAAGCGCTTTGTGCAGTTTGAAAAATACCCCAGTCTTGAGACTATCTATAATGAATCATTACAAGTGATTACTGATATTTTTGGATCGTTTTTTACGATTCCAAAAAGGCTTAAATTTCATGTCTCTTGCATCTTGAGTTCCCAGTATCGAATAACGCCCCTTAAGAAAAAACCTCTAGCTAAACTTCGAGTTCCTCGGATTATAGAATTTGGTGATGCAGTAATCTTTTTAAAAATTCGATCCCTGATTGAGCCCGGCCTTCAAACCCTTGTTAAAACCTGGGAAGAGCTGCTCATTACAAATCCACCTACTAGATCAATCCAAGCACCAAAGAAAAGATATGGATATCCAAAAAATCGAAAACGAAGATCATCTTAAGATTGCATATCTTGGGCCAGATATTTCTTTGGGGCCAAAACCCGCCATCTTTTATTTTGCGCTCAGTGAAAAAGACTCCCTCCATCTCTCCCCTTTTAATCACCCTGCAAAATTCATCTTAGAGCAAAATCCAGACTGCAGGATTTTTTCAATAACACTTCCTGGTCATGAAGAGGGGCTCGCAAAAGAAAATGCAATCTCTTACTGGGCGCAAAAGCTCCAATCAAACGATGATATACTTACAGATTTTTTCCAAAAAGCATCTACCGCTATAAACAACATGATCAAATCAGGACAGTTAATCTCTGATAAAACAGCTTTTATGGGCCTTTCTAGAGGTGTATTTATTGCAGCTCACATTGCAGCAATGATGCCTAATATAAAAATAGTTTTAGGGTTTGCTCCTCTAACAGAACTCACAGCTGCCAAAGAATTTGAAACTATGCAATCTGAGCAATTGCACAAGCTAAACCTTTCGAATCTCGTGCCAAAACTATATGACAAAACAATTCGTTTTTACATTGGGAACAATGACACCAGAGTCTCGACAAGCAAATGCTTTCATTTAATCGAATCTCTTGCTAAATACGCCTCCGAAAATCGATTACGCACCAGCCTAATTGAACTCCACATTACCCCATCTATTGGATATATGGGCCATGGAACCTCAGACAAAACTTTCCTAGATGGATCCACTTGGATTTCGGAGCGACTTAATGAGTAAACATATCTTTGTCTTTGCAGGAGAACATAGTGGTGATCTTTTAGGATCATCCCTAATTCAAAATTTGAAAAACGAGCATCCTAATCTACGCATTTCTGCAGTTGCTGGCCCTAAAATGCGAGCAGAGAATATCGACTGCATTCTTCCTATGGAAAAATTCCAAGTCATGGGATTTTTTGATATCATTTCCTATCTACCTAAACTTATTTCTCAGTTTCGCAATATCCGTAAATGGATTATCAAAAACAAACCAGATGTGTGTATCTTTATCGATTATGCTGAGTTTTCTCTCCTCATGCAAAAGAGTCTAAAAAAGAAAAATCTACCCATTAAACTTGTGCAATATGTGTCACCAAGCGTATGGGCATGGAGAGCGAGACGCATAAAACCAATGAGTAAATCCTTGGATTTACTTTTATCGATCCTCCCTTTTGAAAAAGAGTTTTTTTCTAAGACGTCTCTACCTGTGCAATATGTAGGCAATCCCCTTATCACAAAAAAAGAGTCTTACACATATCTTTCAAATTGGAGACAAAAGAACAACTTGTCTGAAAAAAAACCTATCCTAGCCATTTTTCCAGGTAGTAGAACTCATGAAATTCAAAGAAATTTACCTCTTCAACTCCAAGTTGCAAAAAAGGCATTAGAAGATCATCCAAATCTTCAGATGGTTTTGTCAGCATCAAGCCATAGTGACCTAATCGAAAAAGTATCTGCTCAGCACTTTACAAAACCCATTACAATCATCAACGCGACATCTAATTATAATTTAATGAAAAATACTGATTTTGCTCTAGCAACATCTGGCACAGTGACTTTAGAGCTTGCTCTTCATAAAGTCCCGACCATTGTTACTTTTGCCATTACAAAAAAGGATCTGTTTCTTGCAAGACGCGTACTTAGAATTCGCATGCCATATTTTGCACTTCCCAATATCATTTTTAAGAAAGAACTTTTCCCTGAATTCTTTGGGCCAAACTTTACTTTTGATAATATCTATAATGCGCTAAATGCTTATTTATCTCAAAAAAAGTGCTCCAGAGATGTATCTAGTAATTGCTCGAAGCTTAGCGCTATACTTGGAACTCAAAACGCTTCAATTTGCGCTTCAGAGCAAATTACCATTCTTTTAAATTCTCGAACGTGCGAATCACCTTCTAACAAATCTCCAGAATTCATTATTCAATCTCAATAAACCGATTGATCCGCTGATTTTTCAAAGACAGACAAACACTTTTCTGCAACCTGAGTCACATTCTCAGCAAGTTCTGCTAGCTCTACTAGAGCAGGATCTTGAAAAATAATTTGCCTATTTCGAAACACCACCCGCTCACCTGGAACTTCAGGATTTAGCAGAAAATTATTACCACCTAAATAATTAGCAGGTAATTGTAAGTTTGCAGCCACAATAAAACCTATTATTAGAATTAATATAGTTTAATTATAATTCGTTTTTTACTAAAAAGCAAATTTTTATTAAATTAACTATTGATTTTTCTGGATATTATCCAGAAAATTGGATAGAATCTTCCGCAAATACAAAGGTTTTCAATGACAACAGATCAATTCAAAATATATATTGATAGACTTGATGAAGGAAAAGAAGAGAAAATTATAATTTCTCCAGACCTCTCATTTCTGGATTTAGCAGCGGATGAACTTACTTTTGAAGAACCTATACAGGTTTCGGGAAAGGCCTATATCTCAAATACACATCTGATCATCCAATTACGTATCTGCCTAGTGGCAAAGCTGCCATGCAGTATCTGTAATGAGCAAACTCGGGTCGATATTGATGTGAAGAACTTCTATTTAACAGAAGAAATAGCCAAAATATCAGGATCTGTATATGATTATAGGGAAAAATTACGGGAAGCAATTATTTTAGAAGTACCTCAGTTTGTAGAGTGCGACGGTAATTGTCCCCAAAGAGAAGAGTTAAGGCAATATTTAGGGAAAAAGACAGAAGATTCTCAACAAAATGAATCTGATGCTCAATTCCCCTTTTCCACTTTAGATACGCATTTGGAAGAGTAAGATTTTAGGAGAAAATAATGGCAGTACCACGTAATCGCAAATCAAATTCGAGAAAGCACACTAAAAGATCTCATATGGCAAAAGATGCGCTTCAGTTCAACTCGTGCAAAAACTGTCATAAACCAAGACTTCCTCATAGAGCTTGCTCTCATTGTGGATTCTACAATGGAAAGCAAGTTTTCAGTAAAGACGAAGCTTAAAATCTAAAATGGCTAAAAGACTTCCTCTTATTGGGGTAGATCTTATGGGAGGCGATAGCTCGCCTCTAGAATTCATAAAGCCCTTGCTAGAATTAGCAGAAAAAAACTTGTCTAGGTTTACTCTATGCATCTTTGCAACTAGTCATTTCTTAAAAAAATTCAAAGGCATTGAAAAAGATTTTCCAAGAGCCTATCTAACTATTGTTTGGGAAGAGATTTCAGATGTAGTTACAATGGATGATCATCCATTAACAGCTGTAAGACATAAGAAAAATTCATCCATGAGCATTGGCATGAAAATGCTTAAAGCTAAAAAACTAAATGCCTTTATTTCTATGGGAAACACAGGCGCTTTAGTTGCAAATGCTACGCTTCATTTATCTCCTCTACATCAAGATGCAAAACCATGTCTTATGGCAATGCTGCCCACCAAGCAAAATCCGATGGTCGTTTTAGATGTAGGAGCAAATATTAACTGTAAAACTGCGCATCTAATCCAATATGCCAAGCTTGGAGCTGTATATCAAAAGATGCAAGGAATAGAAAACCCCAAAGTCGCTCTTCTTAATATTGGCGAAGAAAAAGGGAAAGGTAGAGTTGAATTTCAAGAAACATACCTAGAATTGCAAAAATATGCACAAAATCCAGGTTCAGATATCACCTTCTTGGGTAATATTGAGGGAACCCAAGCCTTCGAGGGACACGTAGATGTACTCGTGACAGATGGTTTTTCAGGAAATATTTTTTTAAAAACAGCAGAAGGAATTGCATCTCTTATTCTCGATAGCCTCAAAAACCCAGATAATACAGAGTCAGCAAACATCAAAAATAAATTTCAAGAGGATACTTATCCCGGCGCTCTATTACTTGGATCTAATTCCATTGTAACCAAATGTCATGGCGGCTCATCCGCCAAAAATCTTTTGAAAGCCGTAATTGAGTCATGCAATCTAGTTGAGAAACAGTTTATATCAGCACTTCAAAAAGAACTTATATCTCTGCC
>JAJFMG010000067.1 GCA_021772295.1 Chlamydiota bacterium
CGCTTGCAACAAAAAGAATTTCAGATGGGTCTGCAACACTTTTTATCGTAACAAGTTCTTTCATCAAATCATCATCAATATGCAATCTTCCAGCAGTATCAAGGATGACGACCTCTATCCCCTCTTTTTTTGCTTTATCAACAGCGCTTTTCACAACCTTTGTTGGATTTGACTCCCCTTCGATTGAGAACACAGGAACGTCAATTTGAGCCCCAAGTATTTTTAATTGCTCAACAGCAGCAGGTCTTTGCAAATCACATGCAACAAGTATGGATTTTTTATTGTATTCTTTTTTCTGCAAAAAATGCGCAAGTTTTGCGCACTGGGTAGTTTTACCACTACCTTGCAAGCCAACAAGCATCATCACATATGGGCTCTTGCAAAAAGTGAGGGGTGACTCCTCTAATCCCATAAGAGTTACAAGTTCAGAGTGGACAATTTCAGCAAATTTTTCAGAGGGTGAAACACTTTTGATTACATCAGTACCAAGAGCCTTTTCTTTTACACGTTTAATAAAATCTTTAGTAATTGAATAGTTAACATCTGCATCGAGAAGGGCAAGTCGTATTTCTCGCACTGCGTCAGAAAGATTTTCTTCTGTAAGGGTTTTTACTCGACTAAGGGAGGAAAAAACATTTTTTAATTTTTCTGTCGTAGCGCCAAACATCAAAATACCTAGAATCAAAAATTATTAAATATTCATTCTACAAAATATTTAGCGTCAAATTCAAGGAAAAAGAATCTATCCTTCCCTGAAAAATCCTTCTCAGAACTTTTTTTAGACCAATATTGCTTATCAAAGATTGTAAGCAGTGCCATGCCCTGATCATGCCCCATTTCAAAGAAAATTTTGGCCTTATTATTGAGATAATAAGGTAATTTTTTTTCTAAATTGATATAACATTCCAATCCAGTTTCACCAGAAATCAATGCCTTTTTAGGTTCAAAATTCTTTACTGAATCTTCCAAACCTAAATAATCGTCGTATTTAATATAGGGAGGATTAGAAAAAACGTAGTCAGCCTTTAATCCATGATATGGATCAAGTAGATCCCCCTCTAAAAAAATGGCTTCGATGTTATTATTTTTTGCGTTTTTCCTTGCAATATCAAGAGCTAAAGATGACATATCTGATAGATACGTCTTTAAAGTTGGAAACTGCTTCTTAATCGAAAGTCCAATGCAACCAGAGCCAGTACCAATATCGAAAAGCACCCTATTTGAGCAACAATCTTTACTAATAATATTGCATGCTTTGTCGACCAAAATTTCAGTCTCAACTCTTGGAATTAACACATCTTGATTCACGGCTAGTTTCAAGTGATAAAAGTCTACTTCCTTAAGTAAATATGCTAAAGGGCAGCCTTCACAGTATTGCAAAAGCAACTTTTCAAACTTTGCGTACTCTTCTTTTGAAACATCAGATTCAAGAGCTAGGAATAAATCGCTCCAATTGATTTGTAACACAAAACACAAAAGCTCTTCGACATCTCGTTTAGATGCAAGGCCTCTTCTTATTTCAGCTTGCGCTCTAGCTAACTGTAGTGTTTCTATGACAGATAACATTATGACGATAGTTTTTCTTGATAATAATATTTCACAAGAGCTTGCGTAATTTCCTCTAAGTCACCCTGCATTACCTTCTCAAGTTTATATAGTGTCAGGTCTATGCGATGATCGGTTACTCTATTTTGAGGAAAATTATATGTACGGATTCGCTCAGAACGATCTCCAGAGCCAACTTGATTTGAACGAAGTGATGATATTTCTTCTTGCTGTTTTCTTCGCGTTTCTTCCACAAGCTTTGCTTTTAGAACACGCATCGCTTTATCTTTATTTTTATGTTGAGAACGCTCTTCTTGGCAATAAACTACCACACCTGTTGGAACGTGAGTGATGCGAACAGCAGAATCCGTTGTGTTTACATGCTGACCACCTGCACCAGAGGCTCGATAGGTATCAATTCTTAAATCTTTTTCATCAACATCTACGACTTCTTCTTCACCTGGCTCCATAATGACAGCAACAGTTACAGCTGATGTGTGGACTCTACCTTGGGTTTCTGTCGTTGGAACTCGTTGCACACGGTGCGTTCCAGCTTCGTACTGCAAGAAACGATGCGCATTTTGCCCAGAGATTCCCATGATATACTCTTTATAACCACCGGCGTCAGAAGGTGTGCAAGAGAGAAGCTCATATTTCCAACCTTTCGAATCAGAGTAGAGCTTATACATTCTAATACAATCACCTACAAATATTGCAGCCTCATCTCCACCAGTTCCAGCTCTTATTTCAAGAATAAGGTTTGCATGATCATTTGGATCAGGAGGAACAAGAAGGGTCTCGATCTGTATTTGTAGCTTTTCCACTTCAATTTCGAGCTCAGCCAGTTCTTCTTTTGCCATTTCAATAATTTCAGAGTCAGATTCTTCTTTAATCAATTCCTTGTTACTTTCAATGGCATCAAGGCAATTTTGAAATCGGTGATGGCAATCAGAGATCTCTTTCAAATACGAATGTTCTTGAGTAAGCTTTTTATAAGCTTTTTGATCAGTAAGAATTTCTGGTTTACCCAGGTCTTCTTCTACCTCTTTTAAACGTTGAAGTAATTTTTCTATTTTCTTTTTCATAATGCCAAAAAAAAGATCCATTGATTTTCTTTACAATTATGAGAAATCAATGGATCGGTAAATGTAAAACTAAACCTTAAGATTCAGAATCTTTTTTTTCTTCTTTTTTAGGTTTTGCAGGAGCTTTTTTAGGAGCAGCTTTCTTCGCAGGCGTCTTTTTTTCTGCAGCTTTTTTAGGAGCTGGTTTCTTTGTAGGTGCCTTCTCTTCTTTTTTTGGATCTTCTTTAACTGCCACAACTTTTTTTATGCCGCTATATTTTTTACGAAATTTATCCACTCTACCTTCGGAATCCACAAATTGCTGCGATCCAGTATAAAAAGGATGGGACGCAGATGAAATAGGTACTCGATATACAGGATACTCTTTTCCTTCGAATGTGTCTTTCTCTTGAGGTTGAAGTGTACTCCCGCACACGAACTTATATCCAGTTGATGTATCTATAAAAAGTATATCTTGGTAAGGAGGATGGCCTTTTTCTTTCATTTACTTCACCAAAGTTAATAGTTTATTGAATCAAAATTAATCTTAGGGGTAAATGTTAACTCTCATAAGAGAT
>JAJFMG010000068.1 GCA_021772295.1 Chlamydiota bacterium
TGTAGGAAGTGCTAAAAAGAATAGAGTACGACGCGGCTAGATTTTTAGAATGAATTATAATCCTTATGTAGTTATTTTTTAGGTTGTGATATTGAGCCCAAACTTCATGGAAGAAATAAGCATGCATGAACTGCAGGAAGATGTTTGTGTTTTTAACACATTTGATTGGAATGTCATACTATTTGGTGTAAATATTTCTAGTGGAGATATTACAACTCAAATTTCACAAAATGAGGTATTGGAATGTCATCTTCCCAAAGGGAGCTCCATTACAGTTGTTAAAGAGCTAGATGATTTTTATGAAATAACGTCTAAGCATTACCCTTTTAATGCGCCCTTATATATCGAAAAAAATGCAAAACTCCAAGAATCTTCTTCTAAAAGGGCATCCAGAAAAGTGGATTTATCAAATTTTTTAGATTATCAAAAAAAAATACATCAAATGCAGCTTCCTTATCTATGGGGAGGTAACTCAATTGAACCAATTTCTTTTTTTAATGGAAAATATTTTGTTCATGGCATGGATTGCACTGGCAGAATATGTAAAGATAGTATGTTTCGTTACAATACCCCTCAAGCTGTCTTTTTAGGCAAAAGTATTCAAATTGAAGATAAAACCAAGCAAGAAGTAATAGAAATGCTTCTTCCAGGTATGCTTATTGTCTGGTCCAACTGTTTTGATCAGGCAAATAAAAAATTAATATCTGGGCACTTGCTAATTGTCACTGATAATGGAAATATCGTTGAGTCATCTAATAAAAGAGGCAATGCTATCTATGCAAAAGAAGAGTGTTTCGATTGTATCTTAAATTCTATGAGAGGTGTCGATAGTTGGAAAGATACAGATAGCGGGCTTAGATATGTGATAAGAGATCCCTTTTTTCTGCAGAGAAATCAAAAATCGTCTAGATCATGATCTTGTAGCTTTTTTGAAAAAATCCGATGCAAGCGATCTAGGTTTTTTTCTGAGTCTACAGTAGGTTTTGAATGTGTAGCTTCTTTTTTCCTTTTCCTTTGAAATATCATCTCTAAAAATACGTGGATAGAAAGAGCTTTAGCCCCTAACTCTTTGCCTCGTTTGCAAAGAAAATTATCGGATGAGATGATCGTAATAAGTCTGGGGTTTTTGGAAATTTCTAATAGTTCTAAAATATACTTATCAGCGCACAGGTTTTTCGGTGAGTAGATTACCTCTAAGTTGGAAAGTGAATATCTTGTTGGAAAAAAATCCTCAGCTCCCTTTCCACTATCAAATACTACGGTTACAGTTTTACAATTTGCTGCAACACTTGTAAGAAGAAACGAAATAACTTCGTCTCTACTCTCTTTAAGGGGGTCTATCTTTTCCTCAATTTGGAAAAGCAAATTATAACCATCAATGATGTAATGCACGATATTCTAAAATAATGGATTCTAATGCAGGTTGTAATTTATCCATTGCTTTTCTTCGATGAGAAATGCGATTTTTAGTGTCATCTGAGAGCTCAGCAAAAGTTTTGCCATAGTCATGTTTAACAAAGAGTGGGTCATACCCAAATCCTTGTCCACCTTTTTCCTCTGTTAGTAAAGTGCCCTCGCACAACCCTTCAAAAGTTTTGCTAATTGGCGTTAGCCCTTCGATGTGCGGCGTGCACAATGTAATTGAACAAACAAAATATGCTGCTCTTTTATAATCAGGAAGGGATTTCAGGTTTTTGATGAGTTTTTTTCGATTGTCCTTATCGGTGGCATTTTCTCCTGCATACCTTGCGCTATGAACGCCGGGCTGATTATCAAGAGCTGGAACGATCAAGCCTGTATCATCAGCAATAGTGACTATTTGCAATTTTTTTGCAGCGTCTTTTGCTTTAATGATGGAATTTTCCTCAAAGGTTTTTCCATCTTCGATAGGTTGTACATAGTCTGGAAAATCTCGAAGGGATAAAATATCTATTTCGGGATTATTCTTAAGCATTGCTTTATATTCACGCAGCTTGTGTAAGTTTGTAGTTGCGATTAATATTTTCATATAAGTTTACTTTAATGCACTTGTAATGGATTCAACACAGTACTCATTTGATTGGATGGTTACCTTATCACCCTTTTTTTTGCCTAGCATGCTTTTTGCAAGCTGAGACTGAAAAGAAAGAATGTTAGTTTCTGGATCCGCGTCCCATGGTCCTAAAATGCTGTATTCGGTGGTATCACCCTTCTCATTTTTAAATAAAACTCGATTACCGATTCCAATCACATCCACTTTAATATCTTCTGGCGTAATGACTCTTGCCATATTGAACATATCTGAAAGTAATTTAAGCTCGCTTTGTAAGCGATCTCTTTTTTCAAGGGCTGCTTTAAACTCAGCATTTTCTCTTAAATCACCATGTGATCGAGCAACTTCAATTTCTTTGGCATTTTCTACAGTTTCAATTGTTCCGATTGTATGGATTCTTTTTTTGATCTTTTGATAACCTTTTTCAGTTGTCCATATCACAGGGGCCTCTTCTTCCACTTCTTGGTACTTGCTTTGCAAGTTTTTTAAAGCTGGATGAATAAGCTCGGCTAAGGAATGGAAAATCTTAATGTCATGTTCCGTAAGAGATTGGCACTTGGTTGCAAGAAGTAAAAATTCATGCACCATATTATAATCAGATTCTTTGAATATATTACGTACGTTGCTATATCTACCTTTTGTGATAAAAGTCAGAATTTTTTTAACCATCTCACGAAAGCCTGTCGCACCTTCAATTTGAGAAAGTACGATTAATGTAGCCTCAAAGAAACGGTCTTTACCATTTTGATTGCTAAGAGGAACTTTTTCCTCTTTCATGATTTTTTGGAAGTACCATAGTAAGATTCCAGGGGCTCGGATTGGAGTTGAAAGCAGGTCACAAAGTTTTTCTTCGACTTCTTTCTCTTTGCCACTTGTGAGTAGTTGGGTTAGGATATAGTCTCTTAATGTATTTTGTTCGATGCGAAGAAATAAATTAATGAAAATCTGTTGCCAATCTTCTCTTCTTTTTCTAGCTTCCACTAAAACCCTTTTCTTAAAAGGGATAATGTCAATTTCTCTTACCAGGTCTTCAAGAGATGGCAGCTTTTCGATAAGATCACTGACAGGGGTATATTGCTTTTCTTGCAACAGATCTTGTAGGAAAAAGTGTAATTGAAGAGCCTGGGCATCTGTTAACTCTAGGGTTGATAAAGATTGTTTTAGTTTTTCTATGATGTCTTTTTTAAAATCTTCATTTTTAAGTGTTGGCGCAAAATCACGAATGTAAGAATAGAGAAGTTGGATTAACTCATTTGCGCTGGGTTGTTTGTCTAAATCATTTCTAAGTCGCTCTTCATGAGTAAACTTGTTTCTTCGCAATGAAAAAGGCTTTTTAATAGAAGTTGGAGATTCAATCATGGTATCTTTTTTCATCTTTGCTCTGGCAGTTTGCCACCACTTGAGCCAATCTTTTTCAGGAATAACAAGCCCAAAAAGCTCTTCTTTAAAATCAGATGCGGAAAGGGGACCTAAATTTTTTAACATGAGGTGGATAACTGAAAGAGGGTCTTTTTTTGCATCTGATTCTAGTTGATCGGGATCTCCGAAGCGTCTTGCTAAAAAGTAATCACTTGAAATTGGAATAAGCATTTTAAAAGCATTTTTTAGAGAAAAATCTTTTTTTCCAGAAACATAATCAAACTCTAGAGTTAGCTGCTCACGAATGAGTGAAACATCCATAATTTCTCCAACGCCCCATCCGCCTGTGTGAAAAACGAAATTTCCTACTTTTAAGTGATTTAAGAGCTCAACTCGGCTAATTGCACCTTGATAGGCATGGCGGTCTTGGAGGCCTGCAAGTTTCATTTTTTCTTCGAAGTACGGTTTATCACCAAACTTTTCTTTTAGATAACTTAAAATTTTTTCAGTGATTTCATGTGAGTTAGACGTTTGGAGATCTGTTATTAAACGAAATATTTCATCAGTTGTGGCAGAGGGGTCTAAATTTTCATACAAAATAAGAGATTGTTCTACATGTTTTCCAAATGGAATTGCCATTTCAGAGTCCTTAACGGCCTCTAAGATTTCTTTGAATTCCTCTGCGTCGATTTCATCGCCCATGCAGTATTCTTCCCAAAGTGATAGAAACTTTGCATAGTCTTGATTTTCGATGTGGATTTTAAACTGCGTCAAGTAATTCATTTATGGATCCTTTTCATCTATTAAGAATAGACGTTTTTTATTATTTGAAAAAATTTCACACTCACTTAAGAGGAATAGTATAGGACCTTTTCCGATTATCTGCAATTGCAGCAATTCTTACGTGTTTTAAAAAAGAAAAATTTGCAAAATGTTTCCTTAAGTAAAAGGTGAAATACAAAGAATGGTCCATATTAGAATCAAAAAAGGGTTGGATATCCCGCTGCCAGGAAATACCGTTGAGAATAAGGGGGCGCTTAATGACTCAATGTCATCGAAATACATAGCTCTTGATTTAAGTTATTTGGTAGGTGTTAAGTGTGCTCTTTCTATTAAGGAAAACGATGAAGTCCTTCTTGGACAGCCTTTAGCTTTCGATAAAGAGCTGCCAGATAGAAAATTTGTCTCTCCATGCCATGGTAAAATCATTGCAATAAGAAGAGGTGAAAAAAGAAAACTTCATTCGATTATCATTGAAAAGTTTGAGAATGAAAAGCAGGTTTTAATTGATCCTGTAGATATTGAATCGGTTTCAAAAGAAGAAATACTCTCCCGATTTTTACAGTATGGTATTTTTTCTTCGATTCGATCTCGCCCTTGTAGTAATTTGGCAAAACCAAGTGACAAAGTGGATGCAATTTTTGTTAAAGCTCTCGAATCAGCGCCATTTACTCCAAGCCCCATTTTTGAAATCAAGCAGCATTTGAAATTATTTCAATATGGCTTGCAAGTCCTATCGAGTCTTACCAAAAATGCACTACATGTTGTTATGAAAGAAGATGAGATAATCCCATCTATTGCTGAATACGCTATTTTGCATTCAGCAAATGGGCCTCACCCCATTGCAAACCCTTCTATTCATATTGATTATATAAATCCTATTGAGAAGACGGATATGAGGATTTGGACACTATCCGCATATGATGTCATATGTATTGGAAGCCTTTTCCATGAAGGAAAGTTTCATACCACAAGATTGGTAAACGTTGCAGGCGATGGAATTTTGGAAGATAAAAGAGGCTACTATTCTGTAAGAGTTGGGACATCAATTTCATCTTTTACCCCCTTTCTCAAAGAAGAAAGTCAATATAGGATCATTTCTGGGAATCCTCTAACAGGGAATCAAGTCACCAGTGAGGATTTTTTGGGGAAATTCGACACCGTTTTTTGCGCAATTAAAAAACCTGCAAAAAAAAGCAATCTGTTTCACTTTTTGCGTTTGCGCTCGAAAAGCTATAGCGCAACCAATACCTATTTTCACCCCTCTAATCCAAAATTTGATACCTTGCTTCATGGAGAAGTTCGCCCGTTTATCGATGGATCTGTTTACAACAAGGTAATGCCACTATCTATTTCAGTGATGCATCTTATAAAAGCTATTCTTGCAAATGATTTTGATAAAGCCGTAGAGCTTGGCCTTTTGGAAGTAGATGTGGAAGATTTTGCATTACCTGAGTTTATCTGCCCTTCAAAAATTCCATTAATGGATATTGTAAAGTCTGGTCTGCAAAAGTATACAGAGGATTTTTTGCAGCTCTGATCATTTTGAAATTATTTTTACTAGTCATTATTTTTTTAATAATAGATTAATACGCAAGAGTTACTCATAATTTATCCCTAATTCAACTGACTTTGTTTTAATTGGGATGAAAAAAATACAGCAACCAAAATTCCGAGCATGGGTAAGTGTCTGTATTTTTTTTCTTTCTACATCTTTATTTGCCAATACCCTGCTTCATGATTTAGATCTTGTTTACCAAATAGATAAAGAGATTAACGATCACATTCCGCTTCACTATAACAACTATCTCACTGGGGGATATATTAATATGCCATCTGCTAAAATGGCTGATGTTGGAATGGTGGCCCTTGG
>JAJFMG010000069.1 GCA_021772295.1 Chlamydiota bacterium
TCCCTACGATGACCCTACTCTTCTTTTTACAAATGCTGGTATGAACCAGTTTAAAGATGTATTTTTAGGCAAAGCAACCAGAGAATATTCAAAAGCTACTACCTCTCAAAAATGTATTCGAGTTGGCGGAAAACACAATGATTTAGACAACGTTGGTCATACAGCGCGTCATATCACCTTTTTTGAAATGCTTGGTAATTTTTCATTTGGAGACTATTTCAAAAAAGAAGCTATCCAATACGCATTTGATGTAACAATGAACATCTTCGAATTTCCGATTGAAAAGCTTTGGATCTCTGTTTACGAAAAAGACGATGAAGCCTATGAACTTTGGAAAGAGCATATAGATGAAAAAAGAATTGTTCGTATTGGCGCAAAAGACAACTTTTGGGCTATGGGAGATGTTGGGCCATGTGGCCCTTGCTCGGAACTTTTTTTTGATCGAGGCGAGAAATATGGAAATGCCACAAGTCCAAAAGACGATGAAACGGGAGAGCGGTTCATTGAATTTTGGAACTTAGTCTTTATGGAAAGCAACCGTAGTAGCCATCAAAAATTGATTCCCTTGCAGAAAAAATCTATTGATACAGGCGCAGGTCTTGAGAGAATACTTTCTTTAAAAATGGATGTTCCAACTGTCTTTGAAACTGACATCCTTCGCTCTATTATTTCTGATATCGAAAAATGCTCTGGAAAATCATACCAACGTGGCTCTAAAGAAGCTCCAGCATTTCATGTGATTGCAGATCATTTGCGATCACTATCCTTTGCTATAGCTGATGGGGCAGAGCCTGGAAATATCGAGAGAGGTTATGTTCTTCGAAAAATTATTCGTCGCTCTATGCGTTATAGTAAAACTTTAGGTCTTCAAGAGCCCTTTTTATCATCACTTGTTCCAGGTCTTATCCATCAAATGGGTGATGAATTTCCAGAACTTGGCGTTGCAAAGAATCGCATTTGCACATTACTCCACGAGGAAGAAGAAAGTTTTCTACGTACACTTAAACGAGGCGGAAATCTTTTACAAAAAGTAGTAGATAAAGCTGAAAGCTCAAACCTCAAGCAAATTTCAGGAGAAGATGCATTTAAGCTGAAAGATACCTATGGACTTCCGATCGATGAAATCTTACTTCTTGCTAAAGACTCCAATCTTCAAGTAAATCTCGATGCTTTTGAACTCCTTGAGCAAAAAGCGAAAGAAACTTCTAAACAAGGTAAAAAAGAGACTACGCAAACTTTCAAAGATAATTTTTTTGATCATTTTTTACAAAAACATGGCACCTCGAAATTTGTTGGGTATAACTGTCTTTCTGAAGATGCAACAATTATTGGCATCATCAAAGACGGTAACTTCGTAGAGACACTGCAAGCAGGTGAAGATGGTATCCTGCTTCTTGACCAAACACCTTTTTACGCTGAGATGGGTGGGCAAGTAGGCGACAACGGAACCATTACTCATAAAAATGCCACCTTCACAGTAAAAGATACTAAATCCCCCTTTACTGGAATCACAGCTCATATTGGCACATTAGAAAGTGGCATGCTCTTAGTTAGTGAACCCATTGTTGCAAACGTAGAAAAAACAAGAAGAAATGATTTAGAAAGGCATCATAGCGCAACGCATCTTCTTCATTTTGCGCTTACTTCAATACTCGGAGATCAAATTAAACAAGCTGGATCTCTTGTAGAAGAAAATAAGCTTCGCTTTGACTTTCATTACCATGAAAGTCTCTCAAAGGAGAATCTTCGTGAAATTGAAATGCTTATCAATGCAAAAATTAGAGACTGTAGCCCTGTTTCTATACAAGAAATCTCCATCGAGGACGCTCGCAAACAAAAAGAGATCAAACAATTCTTTGGAGATAAATATGGAAGTCTTGTCCGAGTTGTCGATATTGGGGGTTTTGCTAAAGAGCTTTGCGGTGGAACGCATGTCACGAACGTATCCTCAATAGGTCTTTTTAAAATTGTAAAAGAAACAAGTATTGCAAAGGGAGTGAGACGAATTGAAGCTGTTATTGGATTCCTTGCAGAAAAACTTGTCTATGATTGTGAAGACACTCTTTTAAATGTTGCAACCTCAATCAAGGCTCCTCTTTCTAAAGTGGAAGAGTCCCTTGCAAATCTAGTAGCTGAAAAAAAACAACTTCAAGAGGAATATAAAAAACTCAAAAAAGAAAAACTTCTAAGCCTTTCCTCTGAGCTTCTTGCAAAGAAAAAGGTTATCTCTTCTATTCCAACACTTTTTATATCTGAAAAAATGGATGCAAAGGATCTTATTCCCTTTGCCGAAAACCTATTTAAAAATATGAAAAGCGGCGTTCTTGCAATCTTTGTTCCATCTGATGACAAATGCCAAGCGCTTATTAAAGTATCTCCAGAGTATATTTCTAAAGGAATCTATGCCAATGACCTTATTAAGCTTATCTCTATGCATATCAAAGGTGGTGGCGGGGGTAATAAAGAGAGTGCGCAAGCCGGTGGAAAAAATCCAGATGGCATTTCTTTAGCTATTGAAACACTAGAAAAACATTTCGAGTCGCTTTGCTAAAACTTCTTTCTAAAACACCCTTTATTTCTAGATTTCTTGATACATTTTCGAAAGAAAAGTCCCTTCTTTTCGAAAATGTATCCTCGAGCATAAAAGCCACGCTTTGTTCCTGCATCAAAAAACACCAAAATAAAAACATTATAATTATATTGGGATCAGAGAAGGAAAATTTCCTTTATGAAGACCTTTTGTTTTTTGATCCGTCTATATCGAAATTTCCATCGATATCTCCTCTCCTTGAAGAAGATGCAACCACAAATCCCGATATTTTGGGCAAGCGCCTTGAAATTATGCACGGGTTAGCGACTTCAAAAAAACCAAAAATTCTAATAGCTCCCTTGCAAACCCTTTTTGAAAAACATACTTCCAAAGAGTTGTTAAAAAAGGAATGCCTAACAATTAACGTTGGATTTAACGCATCTTTTGCCAACTTTCCATCAAGGCTTGATAAACTTGGATACGTAAGAAAAGCTGTTGCCGCTGACAAAGGTGAGTATGCTATCAGGGGCGGAATCATTGATGTATTTCCAATTTCTTCTTTTGACCCCTATCGTTTAGATTTTTTTGGAGATACCATCGATCAAATCCGAACTTATGATCCCATTTCACAAAAGTCTATTCAAAAGGTAAAAAATTTCACACTTACCCCAGCCACGCAAGATCAATCCCCAGAAACCAACACTTTGATTGATTTTTTCCAAGAAGAACCAATTCTTATTATTGATGATCTGTTGGATTTTGAAGATAAGCTCTCTAACCTTAAATCGACACTTAGCAAAAGAGGTAATCACTTTTTTTCTATTGAAGAAGTCTTCGAAAAAATCGATTCTTTACAGACACTGTATTTCACAAAAACAAGTGTTGAATCGCTTTACGAAGATACCACCAAAAAAAAATCTAGTGGGTCCTACAACTCTAAAGACCCCTTTCAAGAGATTTCTTTTTCTATCTTCGAAAAAAAAATCAACACTAAACGATGTTTTCACCCCTTTAGGGCAATCTCAACTCTTTTGCAAGAAGGAAATACTAACCTACTTGAGGCTGCAACAAACCTTCCAAACTTAGAGATGCTTTTTTTCATCTGCACATCTGATGCAGAGGAAAAAAAACTTTCTCCATCCCCACAGCCATCCATTCAAATAGAAAAGGGTTACCTTTCAGGTGGATTTATACTAGATAATATCGTTGTTTTTCCATCTTCTGAACTGACTAAAAAACATCGCATCGAAAGAGAAAAATGGAGAAATTCCTATCATACACCTTCAAGTGATTTTCATGAGTTAAACGTTGGTGACTTAGTAGTTCATTACCATAACGGGATTGGAAAATTCTTAGGTCTTGAAAAAACCAAAAATCATTTAGGGCAAGAAAGTGAATTTTTAGTCATCGAATATGCAAATCATTCAAAGCTCTATACCCCTCTTTCTCAATCCCATTTAGTTAGTCGCTACATCGGCGCTGCCGAAGAAAACCCCACTCTCCATACCCTTGGCACAAATAAATGGCACAAGACCAAACAAAGCGTAGAAAAAGCCATTATAGGCTACGCTCGTGATTTACTACACTTCCAAGCCCTACGAGAAACCAAAGGAGGCTTTGCTTATCCTGAAGATAGCATCGATATGCAACTCTTTGAAGAAGAGTTCCCCTACGTAGAAACTGTCGATCAGCTAAGCGCAATACAAGAGCTCAAACAAGACATGTATTCTTCACAAGGAATGGATAGACTCATCTGCGGCGATGTAGGATATGGAAAAACAGAAGTTGCGATGAGAGCTGCCTTTAAAGCCGTAATTGATGGTGGCAAGCAAGTAGCTGTTCTTGTACCTACAACGATTTTAGCTATGCAGCACTACGAAACTTTCTGCAATCGCATGAGCAGTTTCCCTGTAAACATTGGGGTCTTGTCTCGTTTTGTCTCTAGCAAAGAGATCAAAAAAACAGTCGAAGGGATGAAAGATGGTAGCTTTGATATAGTAATAGGTACTCACCGTATCATCAGTAAGGACATTTCATTTCATAACTTAGGTCTAATTATCATTGACGAAGAGCAACGCTTTGGCGTTCGCGCTAAAGAGCATCTCAAAAAAATGAAAATTGGTGTGGATTGCCTTACTCTTTCAGCAACACCTATTCCTAGAACGCTCTATTTTTCCCTTGTTGGCGCAAAGGACATGTCTGTTATTAACTCTCCCCCACAAGATAGACTCCCCATTAAAACAATTATTGCAGAAAGGGATACAGGCATCATCAAACATGCTCTTCAAAGAGAGCTTTCTCAAGATGGACAGGCATATTTTATTCATAACAGAGTTGAAACAATCTTTGGTGTTGCTAAAGAACTTGAAGATCTTATGCCAGGGGCCAATATTGGCGTGGTCCATGGTCAAATGAATGCATCAGCTATCGACTCAATCTTTCATCGGTTCAAGCTCGGTGAAATCGACATCCTTGTTGCAACAACGATTATTGAAAGTGGGGTTGACATTCCTAATGCCAATACCATTTTTGTTGATCGCTCTGATACTTTTGGTCTCTCTGATCTCTATCAAATTAGAGGTAGAGTCGGCAGGTGGAATAAACCAGCCTTTGCTTACTTTCTGATTCCAAAAAATAGATCTATGCAGGAGCTTTCTAGAAAAAGGCTACAAGCGCTTGTAGCCACCTCTGGTTTTGGCGGAGGAATGAAACTTGCCATGAAAGATTTAGAAATCCGGGGCGCTGGCGACATATTGGGCGTAAAGCAGTCTGGTAATGTGTCCAGCATTGGCTTTCACCTCTATTGTAAATTACTAAAACAGACTATCGCCAAACTACAAAAGAAAATTCCATTAAGTTTTGTCGAAACAAAAATGGAATTTTCCTACAATGCAAAAATTCCTGAGTTTTATATCTCAGATACATCCTTACGTATTGAAATCTATCATCGACTAGGAGAAATCTTAGAAGAAAAAGATTTAGATAGTCTTATCAAAGAATTAGAAGATCGCTTTGGAAAAATCCCCAAAGAGCTCAACTTACTCTATTATCTAACGAGGCTGAAAATCTTTGGGACAAGGCATGAGTTTACTCTCTTTAAATTCACAGATAAAATCTTACATGCAGAGAAAAAGCTCGATAAAAAATCTATCTCAAAACGAATCTTTTTACCCCCAGGCCTCACTGCTGAAGAGTTCGAAAAACATATTAAACGATCTCTTTCCAAAGAATTTGCTCTCTAAAGAGACTTTTCAAATCATGATGCTATCTAAAGAATCGATCGAAATCAAACAGGCCACTTTTTTGAATGACAATAAGTAGAATAAATATAGGTACTACCCATCTCATAAAAAACAACCATGGCAGATAAAACTTCTTCAAATGAGACCCAAGTTCTTCTCTCATGATTTTGCGATCGAGTACCCATCCTACGTAAATCGATGTACATAGCCCACAAATCGGCACTATCCAAACAAACACTAAATTCTCAATTGTGTTTAGAAAATTCATACCATAAACTTCTTCCCAATGTGGAAAGATAAGCCCTGAGATTGCAAAGGCTGATGGCACACCAAATATAAATGTAGCGCTTCCAGTAAGCAGCACTGCTTTCTTTCTAGGCCATCCTTTGGTTTCCATTAAGTTTGTTGCAACTACCTCGATAAAAGGTACTGCTGATGTGATTGCCGTAAACACAAATAAAGTAAAAAACAGTGTAGATAATACTAAAGCGCCGGGAAGCTGAGCAAATAAATAAGGCAAGGTTTTGAAAATAAGCCCTGGACCTTCTCTAGCTGATAGATCAAATGTAAAGATAATTGGAAAAATTGTAAGCGCTGCTAAGACAGATATCACAATAACAGAGGAACTAACAATCAAGGCCATTTGAGGAATATTATCCTCTTTTTTCATATAGCTTCCATAACTGATCATCACACCTTGTCCTAGACTCAAAGTAAAGAACGCTAAACCAAGCGCCTCTAGCGCACTAGAAAACTTAAATTGAGCAAAGTTTGGTTTAAAGATAAATGACACTGCATCTGAGAAACCCTCTAATGTCAAACTGTATAAAAAGAGTCCAACAAGTAGAGCAAACAGAAGCCTTGTAATAATTTTTGACCAGAATTCAATTCCTTTTCTTACACCACTAAGAACAATTCCCATGGTAAGAAGAGTAAATAAGAAATGCCAAAAACATGAAATCCCACCCGAATGGGAAAGCCTTTCAAAAACAGCTCCCACCTCATTACAAGATAGGTTTTGATAAAACCCATTAAGCGACATAACCACATAACTCATGCCCCATCCTGCGATCACGCTATAGAATGACATGATCAGAAACGATGAAATCATGGCTAAAACACCAGCGGCTTTCCAACCCGGTTTTTTTGGATTTAAGTTTCCAAAAGTTTCAATTGAGGCCCTTTGCGCTTTTCTACCAATAGCAAGCTCTGCAATAAAGACTGGAATTCCAATTAGAATCAAACATAAGAAGTAAATAAAAAGAAATACTCCTCCACCATTTTGACCAACGGTATAGGGAAATTTCCAAAGTACTCCGAGTCCAATTGCAGACCCAATGGCTGCAAGGATAAATCCAATTTTCGATCCCCAATGCTCTCTATGCTGCGTCATATGTACCTTTATAGGTTAATCAGTCCACTTTTTTGGACAATCACAAGTAAGATGGTAACGGGTATAATCCACCGGATGAAAAAATGCCAGATCTTCCATAAAGCAACACCTTTTCCATCTGTGCAAAACTCATTTTTGCTTCTTTTTACATCAAATATCCAACCCATAAAAATTGAGCCAAGCAAAGCTCCAACTGGAATAAGCCACATAGTTACTAAATAATCAATTGTCTCTAAAAAGTTTCTACCGTAGATAAATTCCCAATCAGGGAAAATTCCACCACTTGCTGCAAAAGCAGATGGTATTCCAAACACAAATGTTGCGCACCCAACCATAAGCACCGCTTTTTTTCTTTTAATAGAAAAAAGCTCCATAAGATTTGTTGCAACAACTTCTATCAAAGGAATAGCAGATGTTAGTGCTGTAAAAACAAACAAAATAAAGAACAAAGTGGATAGCACCATACTGCCTGGAAGTTTTGCAAACAGGTACGGAAGCGTCTGAAAGATCAATCCGGTTCCCGCCTGTGGTGGCAAATCAAAGGTAAACACTACAGGAAAAATGGTAAGCGCTGCCAAAATGGCAACAATTACAACGGATGACCCAACAATTCCCGCCATTTTGGGAATATCTTCTTCTTTTTTCATATAACTTCCATAAGAAATCATAATCCCTTGCCCTAAACTCAAGGTGAAGAATGCTAAACCCAAAGCTTCCAAGGCACTTGAAAAAGAGAAGTTGGATGAGCTTGGATAGAAAACAAATCTAAATGCCTGCCCAAAGCCTTCCATTGTAAGGCTATAACAAAATAACAACGTAAGTAAAATAAGCAGACTTCTTGTCATGATTTTAGACCAAAACTCAATCCCCTTTCTGACACCAGAAAATACTATTCCCATTGTAATAGCAGTAAATACAAAATGCCAAAATAGTGAAATTCCACCCGATTTAGAAAGTTCTGTAAATACATTTGCAAACTGTTCTTTACTAAGTCCCTGATAAAAGCCACTCAGTGACATCACAATATAACTCAGCCCCCATCCTGCAATTACGCTATAAAAAGACATAATTAAAAAAGAGGACATAACTCCAAATACCCCAGCAATTTTCCATAGAGGTTTTCCACCAGAACTCTCAGAATATGCAGAAATTGCAGCTTTTTGGGTTGCTCTTCCAAGAATCAACTCCCCAATAAAAAGCGGTATTCCAATAACAAGAACAAATAAGAAATAACAGAGGATGAAGAGTCCACCCCCGTTTTGACCAACAGTATAGGGAAATTTCCAGAGGATTCCAAGGCCAATAGCGGAGCCAATGGCCGCCATGATAAACCCAAACCTAGAGCTCCAATGCTCTCTTGTCTGAGTCATAGAATCACACCAAGAAGATAATAAGTCATATTAATATGTAAGATAGTTTCAAACCTTACCATTTTTACATATGGCTTAGAATAAAAACAAGTTTTACTCCATCTTTGGAGGTTTGCCCATCCCCAAATTTCTGTGATAGGCGCCTTTGACCTTTTTCGATTGCATATCTCTTGCTTTCCGAATGATTGCAACCCCTTTTTCGATATGATCAGCCATAAAATTCTGATACACCCATTCCGAGCTTTGCTTCGTTTTCACCCCATTTCGATTGAGTGGCAAATCAGAAATTAACAAAAGTGCTCCAAGAGTAAATTTCCTTTTATAAGAGGCCATAAATAATGTCGCACATTCAAGCTCTAACCCTTGCGCTTTATTTGCCTTCAATCTGGAAATAAAATCCTCATTAAATTCCCAAAATCTCAAATTCGTAGTATGCGTAATTCCAATATGATAATTTGCTTTTTCATCCTCAAGGACTTCAGTTACAGCCTTTTGCATCAAAAAATTAGCCAATGATGGCACCTCTTTTGAAAAGTAAAAATTGGAGGTTCCTTCACCACGAATACTGGCAACTGGAACTAAGTACTCACCAATCTTATATCTTCGCCTTAGTCCTGCGCACATCCCCAGGAGAACACTTGCCTTAATCGGTAAAAAAGAACATAAATCAACCACAAGAGCTGCTGCAGTTGATCCTATTTTGAAATCTAAGATAGAGATATCTTCTTTTTCGCAGTGAGCAACTTTGAACATGGATCCTTCGATCACTTCGATATTGCGAGTCTTCGCAAAATACTCCACATATCTTGGAAAGTTTGTCAGTAGTAAATTTGATCTAAAGTCTTCGACTTTTGAGCCAGAGTATCTTTCTAAAGTTTCTCTTGCATACTGACTCTCATCAATTTCGCCTTCAACGGGCTCATCCATTGGAAAATCTATCATATTCACCTCTTTTATCATCTGATAACTGATCCGACAATTAATCTTTAGGATTTTTTTTCTTTACACTTTTTCAAAGAAGGACTATCAATTTCTCCAAAAAAACCTAGGATTGATCAAATGAACTCCATAGCAGCTTCTGCAACGTATTTAGCACCCCCAATTGCCGCAGCAATTACTTCAGCAATATGTCTCAAACAATCAGATAAGCCTCGTACTTTCACATCCGATAATTTTATCCTTTGGGCAACAACTACCATCACAGTTGTAGCTGTAGCCCTAGCATACTTCGCCAACTACCCCACAATTGCACTTGGGTTCGCATTTTTAGGATTACTCACTATTTACTCTCTGAGTGGAAACTCAGAAAATTCACAATTAATTGAAAAAATCAATCAACTTCGAAAAGATTCAGATTCACTTAGAGATCAAGCTAAAAAAATGGGCGAGACAAACAATACATTCGAATCTGCGATAGATGGTTTACGCACTGAAAATACATGCTTTGAAGAAAATATCAGAACGTTTAGAAATAATTTAGACGATTTATTTTTAAGAATAGAAACAATGAGTGGTCTTAATTCAAATTTAGAGACAGTCGGTAATGAATTTAGAACTTCTATAAAATCCTTGATCTCCCAAATCGAAAGGCTCGAACAGGTTTACACTACTACAGAAGCAAGACTAGCGCGTGTACTCAAAAATCAGCAAGGCCTATCATGGCAAAATACAAATAATCAACAAATGCTTGAATATCAAGGTCAGATGCTTCGTCAACTACTTACTTTCAATGGAATTACTATAACAGAACGCAAACCAGACAGCGTTGAATCGCTTTATGATAATCCCGAGCTTATTTACCCAGTACTTAAGACTGCTCGCTCATCACCTAGTAACGAAACTGGAAGGTCTTATCAACAAGTAGACAACCTTCCAAGAGGCAACTCACCTATTCGATCTGGATCAGCTTTTTCGGAGTGTTCATCTTTTACAGAAGTAAATCCACCATCTATTTATGGAGAGGAAAGGCATGCGGGAGCAATTTTTGTAGCAAAATCTGACTCTATACCCACCCCCTCAAAGTCATCTAAAAATCCATAAGATTAATAGCTAAAGAAAAAATTAAATCGGAGTAATTATGTCCAGTCCAATACCTGTAGAATCATCTGAAGAATCATCTTTTTTAGATCAGGCTGAAGAAGTCTTTAGAAATGGTTGTCAGTATCTTTCAGATTTCGTAAAAGAGAGACCTCTATGCGCAAGTGTGACAGCTGTTGCCTTTTCCATACTTGGAGTTGCAAGCGGAGCTTATTTAGTAGCATTCTTTCCTAGTTCTATTGTGGCCAGTAGTATTTATTTTAGTTCACTTGTATTGAATGCTGTTATTCTTTCTGCAACTATTAGTATTGCAATCAATAGTACGCAGCAAACTTCAGAAAGCAGGGGTTGAATTTTATTCACTTGTTTTGCAAAATCTCGTCCCAATAATTTGGAGTATTGAGTTATGGCGCAAGTAAGTACAAATGAATTTAAAAATGGTATGAAGGTTGAGCTTGAAAAAGAGCCTTATACTATTATTTCTGTTGAATTTGTAAAGCCCGGAAAAGGTCAAGCATTTACTCGAACAAAACTCAAACACCTGACTTCTGGAAGAGTTGTTGAAAAGACTTTTAAGTCTGGCGAAAAGTTCGACATTGCAGATGTAGAAGAATCTAAAATGCGCCTTCTTTATGAAGATCAAGATGGCGCTG
>JAJFMG010000070.1 GCA_021772295.1 Chlamydiota bacterium
CACGGAGTCCGACCATAATGACATTTACACCGCTATACATCGAGCTATCTTTCTTATCTGAAAAAAGCGGCCCTGATAAATTCCATACGACGTGACTTCCCGATGTAGCTACTCCATATATAAAGTAAGCAAAATAGAACCAGAACAAATGAAACACTGAAAAATAGAGAACAAGTGGAAACAATGCAAATAGCACTAGCATAAGCGTCATCTGTTTAGATACAGAAAGCTCATGCATCCACTTTCCCCAAAGTGGCGAGGTAATGCTTGATCCAAGTCCCCGACAAATAATGATACCAATTGAAAAATCAATATAAGATATTTTTAAAACATCAGCAAAAAAGATTGGAAGTGCCGGCTGAAAGAGCATCAAACCGGCGCCCCCTAACATAAACCCCCACTGAAATTTCGCAAAATCTGGGCGGTTCTTTATTAAATGATAGGCGTCTATCCAAGGCTTGGTGATACTTTCCTTAACCGATACTTTTGGTTGAGTATTTTCTTCCTCGCCAAGCACCGGTATTCTTGCTTGCACAAAGGTTCCAACAAGACCTACAATGGCGCTTACACAAAAAAGAAGTTTCCAAAGATCTGAATTATAATCGAGTATCCACCCACACGAAATAGCAAGAATAGCACCTTCCGCAAAACCTATTGCGCTCGATAGAGAGTAATACTTTTTGTAAGAACCTGAATCTAGATTAAGCTTTATCATCTCAAGCCAAGCCGGGTTTGCTGCTCGATAAAAAAGCATGTAAATTGCACCGGAAAAAAGAAAAAACCAAATATTGTCCACAAAAGGAAACAGCAAATAAGGAACTCTTCCAAGAATACTTGCTATTACAAAGTTTTTTCGAAGAACACTTTTTCTTCCCCTGATAAACGAGCTCCAATAAAAAGAAAAAATAGATACAGTAGGCTTTAACATCACAAGTAGTGAAATCTGAAATACACTTGCATTGAGATGTTTTCTTAAAATAAGAGCTAGAAGACCCGTCGCATAATAGAGAGGCTCATTCAAAAGAGACGATGCAAAAATTGCAAACCTTGTCTTTGTAAAACTAAAATGAGACTTATCTACTGATGTACTCATGCTTACCTTATTCTATTCTCAAACCTCTATAATACTGTCAGCCGCAATTTTCCAGCCATGAAAAACAGCGCCTCCAAACTAACTATAAATAAAGATTTCTTTTCTTTATTTACATAAAATAAAATTAACTATTAAAAGAAATACTATTCAATAAAAATTTGTAATTTCAGATAAAGATTTTTCCATGAAATTGCATCTATTCCCTCTCCCAATATTTGAGAGTGATCCACTTGACAGATTACTTATTCTCCATACTCCAACGCACAATGGAAGAGATTTTGTCACGCACCGAAAGCAGAAGCTGAAATTTATAAATCAAAAGGTAAAGGTTGAATCCGTACTACAAATAACATGGACACTGTTCAAGCAGCAAAACTCCTTAAAAAATGTTACGAACCTAAAAACATGAAATTTTACTTTGAGTTATGTCTCATGTTTATTTTCTAGCTCTTTAATCGAAAAATTTTCTTGGACAAGTAAATAAATTTTTCGATTTTCTTTTTGATAGATACCTTTTTCTGCAATCTTTGATGAACAGTTATGACATAACAGAGTTGTGGGAATATTGTTGTTAGAGTTTAGATGCAAGTTTTTCATTTTTTCAGGCGCTAGTATTCGATCAAAGTAACAGCGAAGAAGAGGACCAGGCCCATCTTTTTGGTAGAAAAATAAATGACTATCGCAACGTATACAGCAGATGCTTAATAATACAGGCGATCCTCTTCTGAGAGTAAAGTCATCTATAATAAATTCATATTTCATTTGTTTTTCGCTTAGATTTTGCATAGAGGCTTTAGAAGAAGCCCTAATTAGTGGTCTTGACAATGGGGTCCACCATTGAATATGTATTTCATGAAACAGCTTCTCTAATGAAATTTATGTGCCAACCACAATCTTGTTGTGTAACTTCAATTAACTGACAATTTGGGATCTGCCGCATAAGAGGCATTCCTAAAATCAAACATATTTCTAGAAAAACACGCCCGTGACTTACGATCAGAGGATGTAGGTTGTAGCTCTGGGCTATCAAAAGCCCTTGTTTTATTCGTTTTCTAAATTTATCTCTTTCTTCAACTTTTTTGCCAGGTTTATAAAAAGGATCAAGTTCCTCTAACTTCTCAATACGATACATTTCCTTGCTAGACATGCCCTCTAACATACCCCATGAGCGCTCTGATAATTGCGGAACAGTATGGAAATCTGCATTCGGCTGAATCTTATGAATCTCTTTAGCGGTATCTAATGCTCGACAAAGTGGGCTTGAAATAATGCAGTCGAACTTCACTTTACTAAGCTGTTGAGCGACATGCTTGGCATCTTCAAGCCCTTTTTTATTTAATGGAATATTTCTCTGACCTTGGCAAAGATTTTTTTTATTCCAACTTGTTTCGGCATGTCTAATAAAATAAAACTTAGCTCTCATAACCCAAATTCAAATATTTCTAAGGATGAAAAAAATTATAAGCAAAATCTTGAAAAAGAACCTATTTTTTTACAAACGCCCTTTCAACCTCGAAGTACACGAAATATTAAAATAAAAAATGGTCAGAGATAGCTAAATCCTCTAGGGTGACTTATAACAAAAAAAACACCAAGGGGAGGAAATATACCCGAAGGCTACCATCATCTGATCAAATCCAAAAGATGTCAAATAGAGACTTTATTGCAAAGAGGCGATTCAAAAACTGTATTTCTGTTCGCAAAAGTTTTATTTAAAGAATCTTTTAACTTGATTATGTTGATCATTTTTCCTCTTCAAATCATAAGTAAAATATCATGATAACCTTTCATCCTACTGTTGCTCGAACATTTAGATATGACTGTCTCAAATTTTTCTGTAAAAATTGTCTCCATTGGATATACCTTCAGAGAGACAAAACTCTCAAAAATAGGATTTAAACGGTATTTCAAAAATGAAATATTACAATCAATTGGTTCTACTACATCGCCAACTCCAATATCAACTTGAATCTTATCTTTCATCCCTCAGATTTTTGATGTTGATGGTTTAGAAGCTTACTTCAGGCTTTAATGAGTCCAACGAATACATAGGCGGAGATTATCTGGACTTACACCCATACCCTACATATCCTGTCGTAAGACTGTTTGAAAAGGTAAACGCAAACTCTTCATCTACAGTCCGTCTTAAAAGAAGTTGTAAAAAAGCTCTCTGGCAAAATTTGGGCCTAAGCCCTCTTATTTTCTCTACTTTAACTCCACTTGTTTGCATGCTTTTCCTAAGGTCTTTAGGAGACACAAACAGATCATATACATGCATGTTTTTTGGAGCATTTTGTACAAACCAATCAACGCCTTTGATAATCAAAATGTAGGAAATTAAATTCTTATTAAAAGTATGAAAGAAAAAAAGCCCACCTCTCTTTAGAACCCTTGCTCCTTCTTGAATAAGTTTTGTGTAATCATCTACATGCTCAATGACATCAAGAGCGCAAACCACATCATAGCTTTCCTGTTCAAACGGAAGGCTATAAGCATTTGCTTCAAGGTACGTAGCTGACTTTGTTGTATCATACTTTTTTGCAGTTTCTAAACTAGATACCGATATATCAATGCCGGTGACCATATGACCAGCTCTTGCTAAATCATTCGATAAAAATCCTGCGCCGCATCCGATATCTAAAATATGAGCTTTATCTCCCACTTTCTCTTTGATCACTTGCTGTATCCACGGAGATCGGATCCTATTTTCGGCTCGAAGAAGAGCTACTGGATGCTCCGTTTCTTCATACCAACTGTCATTGAGCGTCTCGTAGAAATCATTATTGATTACATTTTGAGAACAGGTTTGTCCTTCCATATAATTCCCCAGAATATGATTTGATATAACATGAATAGACACATCATCGATGCTTGCACTTTTAAAAATATAGTAAGAGCCTCCTTGTTGTCTAAAAAAAAGTGTGACCAAACAGGAGGATTTCCACCACTGGTGGACACCCAAATAAGACCCGCTGCAAAAAGTGTAATCGGATGCAAAATAAAGAGCAGTGCATGTAACCAATTTTCTGATGCCTTGCAATGATGTTTATGTACAAACTCATCTTTGGTTACCATCAGACACGATAAAATACTTAATCCAATATAGATCTTAAAATTTGTTGCAGAATGGGGCATAAATACAACAAAAAGCATGCATAAAAAAACCGATAGAGTATCAATAGGATGACCAATGCGTTCCCATTTGGGAAGCCCTCGCTTTACGTGGTAGACTCCTTCATCCATGATGATCACAACTGCTTGCAACAGAAATGGCAATGTTAAAATAAACCACATTAGACTTCTCCTTTTTCTAATATTGCGCCGCAAATGGTAAGCCCAGGCCCAAAGGCTAAAGACACTATTTTCGTATCAAGTGCAACTTCCCTTTCCTCTAATAAACTTTTCCAAATATGAGGAATGGTTGCAGAGGACATATTCCCATATTTTTTTAAAATCTCTCTAGATGTCTTCATTTGAAAATCTTGTAGTCTGAGAACTTTTTGGATTTGATCCAAAATTTTAGGACCACCTGGATGAATAGCAAATAAAGCGTTTTCTAAGATCTCTTTTTTATCCCAATCACATTTTTTACAAAGTCTTGTTAAAAATGCATCTAATCCCTTTGCAAAATGCACAGGGATTGATTTATCTAAATAAATGGAAAATCCAAACTCCGAGATATTCCAAAGCATCGCCTCCTTAGAGTTGGCAATGATTTCTTCATGAGTTCCTAGAATTTCTAAATAAGAAGTTCCCATCTCAGCTTTTTCTATATCTTGCGCACTGTATTTGATAAAACCATCTGAAAAAAGACTTTGGGCTACTAATTGATCCATATTGTGATTGTTTAAATCAGAATGGAGCGAACACATTTCAGTATGCACAATATCAGTTCTTCTTTCATTTATAGCGCAGTATCCCCTCGCAACCCGAATTGCTGATAAAGCGCCAAAACACCCCATATGATATACATTTGTGACTGTAGTTTGCGTATTCCAGCTCTTGCTTGCAACCAAACTCTGCGCAGCGTTCGGATGAACATATCCCGTACAACTTACATGTAGAAGATCCTCTGGAGCAGATAAAACATCTTTATAAAATTTCTCAAAAACTTGAACAGCCTCTGTTGCAAATACATCAAGACGCTTTGCAATTCCCAACCCAACACCTGATTGATGAGATCTGTAGACCTGCATATCACTCCAATTTTCATGATGAAAATCATCAACAACATGGCCTCGAGTTGATATTTTATCCTCTTTGCAACTTCCCTTAGCAATTTTTTCTTGGAGTTTTTTTGCAAACTCAACCGAATCACCATCTTGCCAAGATGCTTTTTTTCTTTCCGCTTCAAGATGCGCTGCAAGCAGCCACTTTAAAGTGGCTGCTTGTTTTGATTCAAACTTGGGTCTGACACTTACAAAGTCAAATAATATGCTTTTCAATCCATCCTCATATTTTGAAGTAAGTCATATCGACAATAGAATTTTTGAGCGAGTGTTATTTCTGAAAAAATTCTCTCAAGTCTTTTGCAAACTCTTTGTGCGCATGATCTTCAACGTAAAACATGTGCCCACCTTCATAATATTTCTTTGTGATATTGGGACGAATAGATTTGGGAAGACTTAAGTGATCTATCATATAATCAGAGGCCATATATGGCGTTGCTAAGTCATAATAGCCTGAGGCTACAAAAAGTTTCAGTTTAGGATTTGTCTGCATAGCAATGCGCAAATTACTAAGCGCACTTGGATACCCTATTTTGGACCAACTGCTTCCTTTGTAGAAATCCCATTTTTGATTCACATCTATATTTAAAATAACATAGGGAATC
>JAJFMG010000008.1 GCA_021772295.1 Chlamydiota bacterium
AACAGTATGGCATACCTACCAAGCAGATCACATTGGAAGAATTAGGAGTCCCCAGCTATCCAGAGCTTGTATTTGTTGTAAAAAGTGATTATTTAGATAAACATGTCCATTTTGCAAGTAGATGGCAAAAGGCAATGCAAAGATCTATTAACTACACCACAAAAAATAGTGAAGAGGCTTTTAGTATTTATCTAAGCTATCAAAAGGATAAAGGGCATCAAACCAAAATTTGGGAGAAAAAATCCTTTTTGAAAACTCTTGATTTGTATGCAAAAAGCCAGAGTTTCGAGTCAAAAAGAATAGAGGCGCTTTATGCATGGATGCTTCAAAAAGAAATCATCAAACCATTCAACTGGAAAAACCATTTCAAAGCTTTGCGCAGCGATTAACTAAAAGCGCATCTACTAAACAAAGGGCGCACATTGCCTCCACAATAGGAACTGCTCGAATGGTAACGCAGGGGTCATGGCGAGATCCCTTTGGAAGTTCAAAAGTTGCTTTTTCTTTTTTAGTGGAGAGTGTTTCTTGTTTTTTCTCAATACTTGATGTGGGTTTAAATGCTACCTTGAAATTTAGCGGCATTCCATTTGAAATCCCACCAAGAATTCCACCTGCAAAATTTGTTTTCGTTCTGACAGCCCCATTTTCATCTCTGATAAAAGCGTCATTATGCAGTGAACCTTTCATTGTAGATCCCAAAAAACCAGAACCCATTTCAAAGCCTTTAGTTGCTGGAATGCTCATCATGGCTTTTGCTAAATTAGCTTCTAATTTTTCATATACTGGATCCCCAAGTCCAACGGGCATTTTTGATGTTAGAGTCTGAATAACACCACCAAGTGAGTCGTGATCTTTTTTTGCGAGATCAATGGCATCCATCATTTGTTTGGCAGCGCTTGTATCTGGACAAAAAATTGGGCTTTTCTCAGTGGCATCTTGAAGAGATGCTAATGGAGTTTCTATTGCTTTGCTACCAAGGCTTGTTGTACCAATTGAATGGATAAAGGAGCAAATTTCAATATCAAAATATTTGAGGATTTTTTTTGCAATAGCACCTGCAGCTACTCTACATGCAGTTTCTCTAGCTGATGACCTTCCACCACCTCGATAATCAAAAATTCCATATTTTTCTAAATAGGTGTAGTTAGCATGACCTGGGCGATAAAGATTTTTAATAGGTTCATATTTGGATGAATCTACATTTTGATTGTAGATGATAATGGAAATAGGAGCGCCAGTTGTTTTTCCTTCAAAGACACCTGATAAAATTTCAGCAACATCAGATTCTTTTCGAGGGGATGTAAAAGGGGTTTTTCCCGCTTGCCTTTTAAGAAGTTCATGATTGATATCATCACTCGATATTGCAAGGCCAGCTGGGCATCCATCAATGACGACGCCGATTGCTTTGCCATGGGATTCACCCCAAGTAGTAATGCGAAACAGATTTCCAAAAGAGTTATTTGCCATGGTTATTGATCTCCTCCCATTTACTCACTAGTAGATCAATCACTTCTTGGTCCGTTTTTGAGTCAGTTGTAATTTTATCAGCTGAAATCGTTTCATATACAGGAAGTCTTTCTTGATAGATTCTTTCAAAAGAATCATCAGGGCAATCTGGATCTAAAAAAGTAGGCAATGTTTTTTGAGAAAAAATTCTTTTTTTAATGGTTTCTTTAGGTGTATCTAAATAAAGCAAGGTTCCACTCTCTTCTAGAATTGGAATATTTTTTCGATCAATGACTGCCCCACCACCAAGCGATATAACAGCGCCGTGGATATTTTGAAGAGAGGAGATCACATCTCTTTCTAAAGCTCTAAAGGAGGCTTCCCCAATTTTATCATGAATTTGTGGGCATTTGAGTTTTTCATTTGCTTTTACAAAGTACAAATTTTCTAACAGTTGGTCGGTGTCAAAAAAGGGGACATTTAATTTTTTAGAGAGTTTTACTCCGTAGTACGTTTTTCCACATGCTTTGAATCCAAATAACATAATATTCATGGCAGCTCCTTAATCGGTGATCCAATTTGTTGTAAATCCTTCACAAAGCTTGGATATGTTTTTTCTATCATACGACAGTTTTCAATGGTAGTAGAACCCTTTGCAAAATGCGCAGCAATGCTTAGCGACATAATAATGCGGTGATCATCATAGCTGTTGAGCTTTTGACCGATCAAATTTGAGTGCGATGCAATTAACCCATCTTTTCTTTCTTCAATATTTGCCCCCATCTTTGTAAGCTCTTTGCAGATGGAACTTATTCGATCAGATTCCTTCTCCCTTGCAATATGAGCATTTACCAAGTGAGTTGTCCCCTTCGCAAAGCATCCCATTACAGCCAAAATTGGAAGCGCATCAATGCATTCATTCATATCAATCTCGATTCCATGTAATTCACAATCGCCATATATAGTGATAGCTTTCTCTTTGTCATGAATTTCTATATGCGCTCCCATTTCTTGCAAGATAGGTATAATTTTTTTATCACCTTGGACTTCATTTAAATCTACATTTTCGATTCGAAGAGTAGATTTTGTTACTATCGCTGCGCAAAGAGGAAACGAAAGGGAGCTTAAATCTCCTGGAACGTGGTAGTTAAATCCCTTATAACTCGCATTTCCATACATTTCATATTGCTTATAATTATTATTGGAATAGGGAATATTGAGTTTATCAAACCAAGATAATGTCAGATCAATCCAAGGCATCTCTCCAGGATTTTCGACATGTAGTATTGTTCTCTCTTTTGCAAATGCTCCCGCAATTAAAAGACCTGACACAGGTTGAGAGTCTTTGCCGCAGATGCAAGCCTTGCCTTCCTTAAGGGGGCCTTTGATAATGATTGGAGCATAGTTATCCAGCTTACTTGATGTTGCAAAGGCGCCATACATTCGAAGGCCGTCTAGGAGTGGCTTTACAGGTCTTCTCGTTCGTATGGAATGATCGCCTGTTAAAATAGTATAACTGGGAAGAAGCCCCGCTAAGGCTCCAATAAAGCGAAGCACTTGTCCCGAGTTTTTGCAGTCAATAACATCATCTGCTACTTGGAGATTTCCCGATACGCCCTCGATTGTTATTGCATTGCCAATTTTTGCAACTGTAGCGCCTAGCTTGGAAATAGCATCCAGCATGGCATAAGTGTCTGGAGACTCAAGAGGATGTGTAATAGTGGATGAACCCTTCGCCAGAAGAGCAAACACTAACGCTCTTAGTGTTTGAGATTTAGAAGGAGGAATAGATAACTTTCCATGTAAGGAAATTACATCTGGAGAATTAATTTGAATATGGCTCATGATAACTCCTTAAACTCATCTTTCATCCAGTTAAGTACTGTTTCCATGGTAGATATTAAGATTGGAACTGCATAAGTTTTTTCTTTATGATAGCAAGAGCCAATGCCAGATAGTAAGACACAAGCGAGTCCGTTACTTGCTTTTTTATCTTTTTGTAATAATTTAAGATATGCGTCGATAGAGATGTTTTTTGGTAAAAGAAGCGGATATTTGTAATTTTTGATTAAAGCATAAATACGATCAAAATCAGTTTGTGAAATACGCCCTTCAAGTAAACTTAAACGACTTTCCACGATCATTCCAATTGCAATTGCTTCGCCATGCGAAATAGCATAGTTCGAGCACGACTCGATAACATGTCCTATGGTATGACCAAAGTTTAAAATGTTGCGAAGACCAGTATCGAATGGATCCTTTTCAATTACATGTAGTTTTATCTGCAAACTTTTTTGAATGAGATTTTCCAAAAAAATGGGATCGTTTTTAGAAAAGAGATTTTTTTCGATTTCGAAAAATAACTCCTTATCCCAAATCAAGCCATATTTGATGATCTCTGCCATTCCCATTAGTAATTCATGACTTGATAAACTTTGTAAAAATCCAGAATAGATAGCAATTTCTTTTGCTGGATAAAAACTGCCGATATAATTTTTGGAGTTTTGGAAATTAACACCTGTTTTTCCACCAAGGCATGCATCGACCATTGCAAGAAGAGTTGTTGGGATAGAGATAAAAGGGAGGCCTCTTTGGTATGTTGCGGCAACAAAACCTGCCATGTCGAGAGTAACCCCACCACCAATGCCTATAATCACTGTGTCTTTGTTACAATGGTTCTTAAAAAGATCCTGATAGATTGTTAGCGCAGTTGTAAGGTTTTTTTCTGCGTCGTTGGCATCTACCTCTATCAATTGAAACTTAAGATTTGCAAAGACTTGATGCAGTTGCTGCTCAAATAGTTTCCAGACGTTTTTGTCTACAATCATGGCAACGGATTTGCCATGATTTTTTACAATTGAGCGCAAAGACTGATCCAATGTAGATAAAAAGAAGATTTTAGTTTCCCATTTTATAGAGAGATCAAGTTTCATTTTTCCCTCTTTCTTCTCGCTCTTGGATAAGAGCCCAAAATCTGTAACTTTCCGAAAGACTTAAGATTTTCAAGATAGGATTGCAGATTTTGATTGGAAAGGTGGCAATCGATGTCGATTACATATAACGGATGATCAGTACAGACTAAGTGACCAATTTGAGATAGTCTGAGTTGTTCTTTTTTGGCGAGTTCGTTTAATTCTGTCTCAAAGTTTTTTTCTTTGTCATGGAAAAAAAGAATAGTTGTTTTATCATATTCCGTGGGGACTCTTCCCTGTTTTCCGATCATGATAAATCTAGTTTGATTGGTATCTACATCTTCCATGTTCTCAACAAGAATTGGAAGAGAATAAATACGGGAAGACATAGAGGGGATAATGGCGAGAAGATTGGGATCTCTTCTTTCATTTAAGATGACAGCAGACTCCGCGTTTGATCTCGTTTCTATGATTGAACAATTTGGGCAATGCTTAGCAATATTTTTTTGACATTGCTCATACGAAATAGGATGTACAAGTAACTGCGTGCCGTCTTCAATGTTACCAAAGCCGGAGAGATGATGAGAAATCGTCTGATAGGTTTCATCTACGATATAATAGGGAGTATCAATCAAACTGCAAACCGTATCTTTAATAAAACTTGTAGTGGAGTTTTTGAAGGGAACAACTGCAAAATCTATATCTGGACTTTTTAGTCTTGTAAATACTTGAGCAATACTTTCTTCAAAAACAATCTCATCTGTAGGATTGAAAATGCGACATGCTAAGTGGGAAAAAGTGCCCTCTGGCCCGAGTGTTGCTGTTTTCATAACTTCTTTTCTTGGGCCATAATTTCTCTCGTATAGGAAATAAATAAGTGAATGATTTTTTCCATAATTGTTGGATCAAGTCCGAGTTCAAGTGCTTTTTGATGAATTGCTTTAGCTATTAAATCTTCTCTTGTTTGATCAAGAACGGCAAGGTTTTTCTCTTTTTTGATTTTTGCTATTTCTCTAGCCACATCTAGTCTTTGTTTGAAAAGCTCTAAGAGCTTTGCATTAATTGTATCAATCTCTTGTCTGCAATCTTCTATGCTTCTCATAACAACTCCCTCATTTTTACTTTTCATACTATAATTTTGAAATCTTTGACAAGGCTTGTAAATTGTTACGTGAATAAATCATATTTTCTGATGGGATATTCTTGAGTTAAAGCGCTTTTAGATGTATCAAAAAGAAAAGTATCAAATCAGGTTAGCTTCTTGCAAAATAAGATTCTTGGGATTATTGGCGGAGATGGAAAGATGGGAAAAGTCTTTTCAAAAGCCTTTGCCCCTTTTTTTAAAGAGATAATCACATCATCTATCGGAAGTAGTCTCACAAATATCGAAATTGTAAAGAGATCACAGATTGTTTTACTTGCGGTTCCAATTGACGCGATTGAAACCGTTCTTACAGAAATCTTGTCATATCTAACAGAAAATCAACTTCTTTTGGATATTACCTCTATCAAAGAGGAGCCTTGTCATTTGATGGCAAAAACAAAAGCCTATGTAATAGGACTGCATCCTATGTTTGGTCCAAATGTTGCAACTCTCAAAAGTCAAACAGTAGCTCTTTGTCCAATTAGACCAGGCAAGTTCTTAACCCCTCTTCAAGAAATTTGTAGTCAACTTCAAATGAATGTCATTGAAATTACTCCAGAAAAACATGACCAGATGATGGCTTATATCCAGTGTTTGACACACTTTACAAATATAGTATTTGTAAATGCATTAGAAGCATCAGGCATGCAAATTGATGATTTATTGCCATTTGCAAGTCCTGTTTTTTTGATGCAACTTCAAATATCGACAAGGGTATTATCTCAAGATGGTACGCTGTATCAAGAAATGCAAATGAGAAACCCCTATTTTACAAAAGTGCTAGAAAAATTGATAAGCGAAGTGCAATCTCTTTCTGAGATGATTACCTCTCAAAATCGAAGTGAATTTATGCAAGTTTTTTCGAAAGGGTCCTTATTTGTAGATGCTTTGAAAATTGATGCAAAAATGGCAACTGACAACTTTATTGCGTCACTAAAACAAAGGAAGTCCTGATGTTTACAGGTGTTGTTAAAGGATCAAAACAAAAAGAACAAATCGAAAAGCATCGAAGTTTGGTAGATATTTTTGAGTTTCGAATAGACACCTTCAGCGCATTTGAACTTGATATGCTATCGAACTTAAAAGATATTGCAAAAAAGCCTGTGATTTTTACACTTCGATCTGAATCTCACGGGGGATTTTTTAAGGGCAATAGCGAAGATTATGCAAGGCATCTTCGCTCCCTACTTTCTTTAGAGCCAGATTATATTGATATTGAATGTGATATCGATCTAGAGCTATTTCTAGATCTGAAAGAAAAAAATCTTACAACAAAATTTATTCTTTCTTATCACAACTTTATAAAAACCCCAGATCTTGATTCGATTTATCAAGAGATGAAAAAATACTCTCCCGATATTTATAAGATTGCATGTCATGCAAACTCTTCATTAGATGCAATTGACATGCTTTGTTTGGCAAGCAAAACAAAAGATCCCTTTATTGGAATATCAATGGGACCCTTGGGTCATATTACGCGAATATTAGCTCCGATTTTTAATACATGTTTTTCATACGTTCCAATAAGCAAAGAAGACAACATAGAGTCGCAGCTAAGTCTGGGTCAGCTCATCGATATCTATCATGTTGATCATCTTGGCCCAACTAGTAAAATCTATGCGCTACTTGGAGATCCTGTTGATAAGAGTCCCTCTCATATCTCTCATAATGCAATTTTTGCAAATAGGAGAATCGATGCTGTATATGTAAAAATACATCTCAAAAAAGAAGAGATAGAAAGTTTTTTTTCTAAAATAAAACCTCTTCCTTTTGCCGGGTTTAGTGTCACTATGCCACATAAGGAAAATCCATTTTTGTTGCAGATGGAAGCCTCAAATAGAGTTAAGTGCATTGGCGCTTTAAATACTCTTGTATTGGAAGGAGAAGAGTATTATAGCGATAATACTGATAGCCTCGGAGCAATTGATGCTATCTGTCAAAGAGGAAGCGTTGCTGGTAAAAGAATTGCAATTCTTGGAACAGGGGGAACAGCAAGAGCCATTTGTTATGAGGCCATAGAGCAACAAGCTCTTGTGACCCTTGTGTCACGAAGTAGATCAAAAGCAAAAAATTTTGCTGACAGGTTTCAGTGTCAAAGTGCAAGCTATGACCAGCTAGTAATAGACTATGATATCTTGATTAATGCAACACCTGTTGGAATGGATGGCAATCACTCTCCCATTTCCAAAGACTCTATTGCAGCAAATTCGATTGTTATGGACGTTATTCCAAAACCATATAATACAAGACTACTTAAAGATGCTAAATCTAGAGGATGTATTTGTATTCATGGAGTAGAGTTATTCGCTTATCAGGCGATCTATCAATATCGAATATGGTTTGGAAAGGATTTCAATTCTTTTGACGATTTGCTTGTAGTAGCAACTTCATTCGCAAAAAAAAGCCGCTAGAAATTCTAACGGCTTTTCTTACTATTTTTGAATTATTTATCTATTTCGTTAAATGAGCTTGTAATGATTTTTTCAGATGGACTTACTAAAGGCAAAATTGCTTCTTTTGTTGCTGTTTCAGAAATACCAGAGTTTGTGAGTATCTCATTTGCTTTTTCTTTGATAGCAACTTTGAGCTCGCCATTTGATGTTTTAGGAAGAAGATTTTTTGCTTGCGTTAGAATCATAGAGGTAAGTTCTGATGCTCGCATCTTAAGAGGCTCAATTGATTTTGGCGCTCCTTCCACAACATCTAAATCTTGTCTTGCAAATGTCTCGAATGCATCGATTTGAATTAGTTTTGAGCTATTGAATTGCGCTTGCATGAGATTTGCTGCAATTTCTGGAGAAAGATCAAGTTTTTGAGCAATAAGAGCAACTTCAGCGTGAAGAGCTTTTTCTTCTGTGGCATTTTCAATAGGCATTGCATTATTCCATTTCCATTTAGCAATATCTTGCATTAGGATAAGTCTTTCTTTAATAAGTGTTAGTAGGGTGTCCATTTGAGCTTGAGATTCATCTTGGGAAGTCTCTTCTACTTTTTTCTCAACGTTAAGAGTTTCCGGAGTCTGTGCTGATCCCACTAATGGTGCAAAAAGGCAAATGGTAAAAAGAGCACACGTGCCAAATAATTTTTTGAGAGTATTCATCATTTTCCTCACGTAATACATGCAATTGTTTCTTGTATAAATTTTATTATATATGTAGGCAATTGTCAATGAAAATGAATCTTTATAGGGGGCATTTTTATTCAAAAAAAAATGCTCATATAAATAAATTTTGATAATTGATTTAAGTAAATATTCGAAATACATTTGCAATAAACTCTTTCAATCTTACAAGATCTAAAGGCCAAATTTTTTGTCAATATTGAGGGAATTTTTATGTCTGGAATTGCTAGGAAAAAAGTGATTACTTTTGCGCTTTGTTTTTTGATTGGATTGATCATATTTCTGATTCCCCCGCCTGACAAGGTGAACGCGAATGCATTTCACTTACTTGGTATTTTCGTATTCACTATTTTAGGTATTATTACAAAACCACTTCCAATCGGTGCCATTGCTTTTATTGGTATGACGCTCACAACCGTGACAAATACGCTTACTTTTAATGAAGCATTCAGTGGATTTAATAATCATGTGGTATGGCTTATTGTAGTCGCTTTTTTTATAGCAAGAGGCTTCATGAAAACAGGTCTTGGATCAAGGATCGCCTATTATTTGATGAGTTTGCTTGGCAAAAGCACTCTGGGTATGGCCTATGGCATGGCTGCAACGGATCTAATACTTGCTCCTGCTATTCCAAGTGTTACAGCAAGAGCTGGTGGTGTCATTTATCCCGTTGTAAATTCTCTTGTACGTGCCTTTGGATCAGAACCTCATTCTCATCCTAGAAAAATGGGATCGTATCTTATGCAGACTGTATTTCAAGGGTCTTTGATTACAAGTGCTATGTTTTTAACATCCATGGCGGGAAATCCCCTTATTGCAGATATAGCTCGAGATGCGGGAGTAAATATCACCTGGGGCAAGTGGGCGCTTGCAGCGATTGTTCCAGGTTTAATTAGTTTAGGTATAATGCCTTATTTTCTCTATAAGGTATATCCACCAGAAGTGAAAGAAACTCCCCATGCCAAAGAGTTTGCAAAGAAGGAATTAAAGAAAATGGGCAAGGTTTCTTTTTCAGAGTCAGTTATGATTATCTGTTTTATTGTACTGATTTCTCTTTGGGTGGCAGGACCTTATATTGGAATGAAAGCGGTTGTTGCGGCTTTAATTGGGTTATCTGCATTACTTGTGACGCAAGTGCTTGGCTGGGATGATATCATTAAGGAAAAGGAAGCTTGGAATACACTTATTTGGTTCTCAGCTCTTATCATGATGGCATCCTATCTCAATAAGCTTGGTCTTACAACCTGGTTTAGTGATATGATTGTCCAAAATATTCAAGGGTTTAACTGGGTAATTGCTTTTTCTATACTCGGATTAATCTATTTTTATACTCATTACTTCTTTGCAAGTAGTATCGCTCATATCGGGGCGATGTATCCTCCATTTTTGCTCTTAAGTATAGCACTTGGAACGCCACCTATTTTAGCAGCGCTGACGCTTGGGTTCTTTAGTTCTTTATATGGAGGTCTTACCCATTACGGCTGTGGACCAGCCCCTATCTATTTTGGGTCAGGATTTGTGAAAATTACCGACTGGTGGAAACTTGGCTTTTTTGGAAGTATAGTAAACATCGTTATATGGGTCGGAGTTGGTATTATTTGGTGGAAGGCGATTGGCCTTTATTAAAGACATTTTCCTATCTATTTTGTATACTTCATCGCAAAAAACCATTTTTTTGCGATGAAGTATTTCTTTAAAAGCATAACGTTTCTACGTATTCCAAAATTTCAAAGAAGTAAAATATATTTTGAAAAAATGTATTCTTTAGGTTTCACGCAAACAAAGCTTGATACTTATTTAATTGGTAAAGGGCCGCTTGATCAAAAGCGAGATCAACTTAATTACCCAAGCGAAATTGGGCACTTATCAGAGCTTGCTTTTACAAATTCCAAAATTTTATATAGAGCGCTGCAAACCACAAAAAACAATCTAAAAAACAAAAAAAGAAATGCGCAAAATAAATGGACACACTCTCTTTTTGGAAAAGCACTTAAAGAAGGCTTCATACCACCTGTTGAAATCTTATTTATTAATCCCTTCTTGGGTTATGGAGTTTTTGCTCAAGAAGATATCCAAGAGCTCAGTTACATAGGGCAATACGTAGGGGTAGTTCGAAAGCGCAGTTCCAAAAAGGATGTTTTAAATAGCTATATTTTTGGTTATGTCTCTACCTCAAGAGGAACCAAGTACGTGATAGATGCAAAAGAAAAGGGAAATTTCACGAGATACATCAACCATAGCGATGAGCCAAATCTTACCTCGAGATGGATCGTAGAGGATGGGATTACCAAAGTGATATTTTTTACAAATAGACTTATTAAAAAAGGGGAACAACTCTGCTATGATTATGGTCCTGTTTTTTGGAAACGTAGGTCTAATCCTCAGCTTCTTTAAACATATCTGGAAATCCAAGAAGCGTTAATCCGCCACCTGAGTGAATAATAAGGCTGTGACCATCAAACAACTCTTTTTTCAGAATTGTCTGTGCTTCTATGAAGAGTTTGCTGCTGTAAATGGGATCTAAAAGAATGCCTTCATCTCTATAGAACTCTTTGATAAACTTAAAAAGAGTTCTTGAGGTTGATCCAAAGGATTTAAGCACACTTGGATAGTAAAGCTTATAATCGCAAATGTTATCTATGGTATCTCCTAAGCTTTTTTCTAAAAGGGTTTTAAGGGCTTGCAGTTTTGACTCAAACTCTTCTTTTGTACCTGCCATAATTACAATATGAAATGTGACGCATCTTTCTATGTAACTACAACCAAGTAATGTAGAAATCGCCTGAAATCCTGAGCCAGAGTCCATAAAAATATGATTTGGGTTTGTATCTCTAAAAATATCCTCGCACAGAGTTAAAGCTCCTCTAAGAGACTCTTTCATAAATGCTCCCTCGGGAATGATAAGGGAAGACCTATTTAGATTTTGTGTGTAGTTGCATGCAAGTTGCTCAACTTGGTGCCAACTTGATCGAGGAACAAAAATAAGTTCATGATTTATAGAGAGCTCTTTGAGTAGATAGAAATTTCCCTGAACTTTACTTTTAGTCTCTAGAAGAAAAATGCTGTAATCAACGCCTTTTTCTAACAAGAGGGGAATAAGGCTCACAAGGTGATTGGAAAACGCGCTTCCGATTAAGGTCACATGTGAAGTTTGGATTTGAGGGAGAAGACTTGCATATTTTCTGAGTTTAGAACCAGAGACTGAAAAGCTAAGTTGATCATCTCTTTTTATGGATACACTATGTTGTTTAAAAAAGGAGCCTCGTAAAAGGTGCGATCTAGATTCAAGGCAAAAAGGTTCGAGCGTTTTCTTATCAATAAAGGCACGTATTTGGATTTGTTTTAGATTCATGAGAGTTTTTATTCGCAAAAATTCAAAAATTGATTAGTGTAAAATTTTATGACAAATTCTTGGGGAGCGCCTGCCATTATGGGAAAAAATGTAACACAAAAACTGATTGAAAGCCACCTGCTATCAGGAGAGATGATTCCAGGTAAAGAGATTGGACTCAAAATTGATCAAACTTTAACTCAAGAT
>JAJFMG010000071.1 GCA_021772295.1 Chlamydiota bacterium
TTTTGCAAAATGCTCAGCATTTCCTGTCTTAATATCTTTATATGCCCAGCGGGACTTATGAGCGGCGCAAGAAAAAAAAAGTAGGGGGATGAGAAGCCACCTCATGAATCAGAGCTTTTATGAGAGGATCCGGTATTATGAGAGGCAAAAAAGATGCCAAGTGTGATCAACCCGATACCAAGGGCTACAAGACCAATTGTCTTCATAACGGTTTTCTTTTTAGGGGGAGGAGGAGTGGTAGCTTGCGCAGATAAATTGCAACAAAGGCAAGTAAGTGAAATCATGAGAATATTGGGGAATCTTTTCATGTGGATATTTTCTTATACTGGTTCCTTTTCATCAATATGTTTTTGTATTTCTTTGAGAACTTGATGAGCTACTTGTGTTTGCCAGTAACTTCCCTTTTCAGAAAATTCTTTTCTTAAAAAACTATTAAAAGATTGCATAAGAGATGAATCTAGATTTAGTTTATCAGATACTTGCAGGGCACTTGTTTTTATTTGAAGTATTTGTTTTTGTAGAGATGCTTGCTTTGGTTTTTCATGAATAGATTCTAAATAATCAGCATGTACAAAAAATGAGCTAAAAGCATCAATAAATGTTTGATGATGAATCCCGATATCTTTTTTTAAGCAAACACCTGTTAGAATATAGGCATATCCATGATCAATCATAATTGACTGCAAGATTCTAATATCACCAATAGGTGACTTGTTATCAATTTGTGTGAGATATGCTTTTCCGCTTTTAGTTTGAATGCTGCCAAGACTTTTCCAAGAAGTTGCAGGATTACTTCCATGTATTTTGGAAACTCTTTCTAAATACTCATCAATGGAAGCTTCCGTTTTCTCAGTAGCTAGATTGATAGATGCAATAAAACTTTTTTTCTCATTTTCAGTATAGCCAACCTTTACCTTAGGAGACAGGCTGACATCTTTTGCTATTTTCCAGTCATGTGGCGCTTTAAAATAATAAAAAGGTTCTTCTGCAAGTAGTAAAGAGGTAATCGTTGCAAAACAAAAAATCAATTTTTTCATGAACTACTCTTAATTGCTATGAGAATGAGCGGAACCTGTGCTTTGTGAGATGGCTCCAGCAATAAGTGCAATTGCACCTGCAAGACTTAGTCCCCATACTGCCATAGAAAGACTCACTCCTGAAAAAGCAGAGTCGGCAGATCCAGATCCAAGTTGCGTGTTACCTTGCGTTTCTGCAAACATTGTAGAGGTGCAAAATGCAAAAACAATAAGTAGTCGTTTCATATGTATCCTTTTATTTTATATTTTCTATCATCATGGATGCGCCCATAAAATTGAGCAACAAAAAATTTCGAACTAGTTTAAATGATATGGTTTTTCTCCGAATATGATGTCTTTGTCACAGGGAGTAAGGTATCGATTAGTATCGGGAAGGTAATCTCTCCCATGTATTTGAAAACTACCAGTAAGTTCATTCCATCTGCATGATTTATATCGATAGGGATTAAATATAGTCTCATCGATATCAATTAAATTTCCAAAGGCGCTATAGGTATAATGACATGCCACCTTTTTGGTTTCAGGATCGATAAGTAGCCTGACATTTTTATCAGTATCTATAATTGGAATATAATTTTTGTCCTTAAGTTCTATCCCAATAGGGTAATAGTTTTCTTTTTCAGAAGCTTGCACTTTGATTGCAATTGGTTTTCTATCTTGTGTAAATGAACCCAATTCATTATTGCCATCGTAGACATAACATTCTTTTTCAGATTTAGTTGTAAACCAGCTTTTAGTGAAAAGTGTTTGAGTGGATCTTCTTCCGAGTGGGTCGTATGAGAAATGTAGTTCTTTATCATCTGTTCTTACCTGTATTAAGCGATTTAACGCATCATAACTATATTGATAGTTACAGGCTAAAGTTTGCTTTGAGACTAAATTTCCATTCAAATCATAGTGATATTTAGTGCCATCATGTGAAAGCAGCTCTCCGAGTGAATTAATCTGCGTATTATTGAAATTTCTCTCGTTAATTGCATAAAAATGCCGACCATCTTTCGAAACTTCTTCTTGAACCTCTGAGAAAGCATCATACCTAAAAGTTCTAGTGATATTATTTTCTTTTGATGCAATTCGATTCGAAAGAGAGTCAAAGGAGTTTTCTTCTTTAAAATAAGTGCAAATTGAAGATGTAAGATTGTTTTTAGCATCAAAATGTAAATGTTTAGTATCAAGGTCGTATCCCATACGGTGCTCTTTAGATATTCCATATAAATTGAAGTCAGAAAGAAAATGCGTATATTTTTTTACAAGTTGACTAGAATACCTTGTCACACTGGTTAAGTGGAAGTTATCATATGTATTCTTAATCCAGGAACCATCTGGTAAAATAAGTTTAGTTGGTCTGCTAAAACCATCATACTCTTTTTGGATAGTGAAGTTATTTACGTCGGTTTGTAATGCGATATTACCAAAGATATCTCGTTCAAAGAAAACGCTTTTTTGAGTGTGATGATCGATTGCCTCGATCAAATTTCCGTGCATATCATATCTATACTCATAATAAATAGTATTATCTGATGATTTTAGGGTTGCAAGATTGCCAAGGGGCGTATAACTAAACAGCAATGTAATACCATTTGGATAGGTCCTGCTTGTAACTCTATTGCAAGTGTCATATGAAAATGTATACATCCTTTCTTGCATCGTGCCTTTTTCCCGATAAAATGCAACGCAATTTCGGTTTAGATCATATTCGTATGTGAAAGATTGCACTTTTGTGCAGATGCCATTTTGGAAATAATAGTTTTCTTTCTTCGTGAGATTTTGCTGATTATCATAGAAAAGTTTTTTCTTTTGCAAAGTGACATTATCTGAGGAAAGTATCTCGATCGAAGTTCGATTATTAGAAGTATCAAGGGTTTTTATGGTTTTTGTGTTTTTCCCATCAATTTTAAAGATTTTTAGACATTTTGACTCATCGTCAAACTCATGGCTATGTGTCGTTATAATGCCATTGGCATCAAATTGTTTCCATGTGTCTGGATTCTCAGATTCATATTTAAGATTAACGACTTCCAGGCCTTTTTTAAAACAAATTGCAGCGATTTTACCGGTATTGTCATAAGTAAATGTATTTGAGATATGCTCACCTTCTTGTGAGAATAGATTCTTCTCGATTCTTTCATTGAGAAGGTTTTGTTTAATATTGACGCAGCGATCGAGGCCATTATCACTTATTTTTGCGCCGCTTAATCTATTGAGGGTGTCATAAGAGAAGTAGATGGTTTTTCCAAGTGTAGTTTGACTCTCTAACTTACCAAAAGGGGTATATGTATAGATCGTTTCGATTCCATTATGAGTTTCACTCAAAAGATAGAAGGCACTAAAAACATATGTTTTTTGATCAACAAGATCTCCATCAAATCTTTTTTCTTCCAAAGTGATTCTTCCCATTGGATCATACTCAAAATAAGTTTCAAGGCCATCTCTTCTAATCTTTCGGTTAGGTGTTCCATCTGGGTTGTAAATGACTTTTTCTAAATTGCCAGCTTCAACTGAACTTTGATTTTGAATAGTGATTGCTCTGTTATTTCTAGCTGATTCTGTAGGTGTCATAAGAAAAGAAGAAATTCCTCCTATATCTTGTGTATTTTTAGAATCAAAATTGATGGTTTGTAAGAGCTCTTCTTTACTGACTTCTTTTTTTATGGGAGCTTCAGAAATTTCACCTATGGGATTGGTTTCAGAGATTAAGTTGCCGCTGGCATCATATTTTTTGTGTAGGGAGTAGGCTAAGTTATAATTTTTATCGATTGTATTTTCTTTTGTGACATTACCATATTTATCATAGAAAAATTGCTTGCTAAATGCGTGTTTAAATTCTATTCCATCCAAAACCAGATGCTCAGCTTCAACCACCATATGTTTAAAAGGGTCATTTTTTTTGTATTTATACAAGCTTTTGCGTCTAGTAGTTACACTTGTCATATCATTAATGCTGTTTGTACTTCCATCATCAAGAATCTCTATAATACAGTTATGACTTTCATCATATTCGAAGAAATTTCTTTGGACAATTTCATCAAAAAATTTGATGTATTTACTTGTGATAAGATTCGTATTTTTTAAGTAAGTATATTCCTCAGAGTAGCCATTGTCTTTTTCTATTTTTAAGAGAAGATGCCTACCATCTTGAGAAAATTCTCTTTTGGTAACTTGGCAACCTCCATTGAAGTTTCTATAATATGACTCCTTGGTGGGATTACCAAATTGATCATATTCATAGAGTAATTCAAATAGGAGGTTTCCAGAGCCTTGCGTTAATTTGATAGACTCTAAATAGTTTTTCTCATTCCAAGTTAGAGTCTTGCTATTTAAGTATGCGTTTTCTTGGCTTATTTGATCTACTTGTACTAAGAGCAAATCCTTGTTGTAGTGGTAGATCGTTTTAGTTCCATCATGATGAGTGACGGTTGTTTTACCAACTTTTCTTCCAAAAATGGCTGGTTCATATTCAAGATAGCATTTAGGAGAGTATGTGAAGTTACTATCTTGAGTTAGCAGAGATTTGACTCTTTGATTTTCTCCATTTTCGGAATAAATTACTTGAAAAGGGTTCTTATTTCCAGCAATTGCATGGAGAGTAAAATCTTTGGTGTAGTCTAACTGTTCTTTATTGCAATAAGGGCTTGTAATTGCTGTGAGCAAAGGATGAGATTTGATGGTTACTTTTTCTAGATTTGATTTCTTTTGCCTTGTTTCTTTGCTTTGGTAGTAATAGGTAGCTTGGGTATTTGAAGAGCTTTTAAATATGATATGATTGTTTAGGTAATTAAGACTAATGGAAGAGTAGAGATGATTTCCTGTAGGATCAAAACTTTTGACTTCGATGAGGTTTTGATGACTGTCATATTCATACTGGATGGTATTTCCATTCAAAAGAAATTCTTTTTCGAGGTATAAAGTAAAAAAGTCTTGGTTTTTTACATTTGAGTCAGTTTTGTAAATTCTCTTGATTCCACATGGACTCACATATACTACATGGGAGCCTCCGTTTTTGATAAATAGAGTTCCATTTCGGTCATCGTGTCTTCCTGATGGTATATCCCCATTAAAATTGGAATATGGGGCATCTATTACAAGAGTATATCGATTTTCTGATGGTGATTTGCAATACGCAAGAATATCTCCATTATCTTTTGGAATAAAAAAATGCAGTCCATCAGTTTTTTTTTGCACATCAAGCGTAGTATGGGCAAAAAAATTCCAGCTTTGATCTCCCTGATTTTCATCAGAGGTATTCACCTGCGAGTTGTAGTGACGAATGAGTTTAATCTTTTCTTTTCCATTAGCAATTAGATCTGGTCCTTGAAATACAAGTCTGCCTTTAAGAGGAGAGATAAATTTTTCGACAGAAAATTTTTCAGTAGAGATTTGATCTCCATAACAAACTGAAAAAAGGAAAGAGAGAAGTAAAAGCAAAAGGTGTTTCATATGGAGCTCTAGTAGGGTAATTGGTTCTAATCTTGGCAAAGAGTTTTGATGGAGGGTTCTTTTTTTTCAAGGAGTTTTGCACTCTAGCTACGCATGAAAAATAAAACTATTATTTCACCTCAACAAAGAGGTTCTGTTATCACGGGCTTAAGATTTATATGCAAATCACCGTATCTCTTGCAACAATTGCACTTACATCAATGGCCTTATTTAAAATTACAGATCAGTTTATAGAAACATTGGCAGCCTATGGAGGTTTTGATGAAAATATTGACTTCGAAAAAGTATCTAGATTGCTTTTGGAAATTCAAGAGGACGAACTTCCAATAGATGGAAATCTACATGCATTATTGCAATCTGATCGACTTGAAACAAATCGGTGTTTAGTACGTATTTTTTCTGAGCAGATTGCTTTTTCATTTGATACAAATGATTGTGGAACTATTTCAGATTCTGAAAATAGTTAGCAAAGTAGAACTTCAACATCTTTTCGTAACTCTCGTGAGATCCAAGAATTACAAGAGATTTTACAAACGCCTCAACCATCCGACATTGTACTAATTGTGCAAAGAATGGAGACTTTACAAACCTTATTTTCTAAATCACCTCTTATCGAATACGCGAGAGCGCTTTCTACTCTTAATGATGGTGCGATGAGTGCAATAATTAATGAAGTTGGAATTCGTCAATAGGAATTACTACAGTATTTAGAAAGCAATGATATAGATTCAGAACATTTGATTGAATCATCAAGTGAGAGCATTTCTCCCTGTTAAAAAGCAAACAGTGGCTCCTGCAAGAGCCACTGTTTGCTCTCCAGCTAAGAGGAACTTATCTTTAAGTTGATCAAGCCTTGTTCCCCCAGGTGATGTGGTAGCATCTTCCCCAATATTATCAGGTAGATATGAGCCTTTGAGCATCTTCGTTTCAAGATCAACATCTTGTGATGGATCACTACTTCGAGGCAATCCAATGAGACATTTTTGTCGGTAGCATTGAATGTCTTCTTCCTCTTGTTCTGTAAATTGCAAGAGTTTGTTTTCTAAAGCATAGTTATCAGGATCAAATCCAATAAGGTACTGATACAGAGTTGATTTTACTCCATTTGTTTTTTTACAAAATCCATAAAATCATATATATTAACTTCTGTATTAAAAGGATTGCATTCCAGGCTAAGTTCTTCTTGATGTGTTTCTCTATAGGCTTTTAATTTCAATAGATATTGATAGAACATCGAATCATCTATTTTTATTGACTCCGCATAAGATATAAGTTCATCAATCGAAGGTGTTTTATTTTGATATGCCATTCTAACTTTTAATCGATCAACCACTTGCAATGGCAGTTTTTGATGTTGAGTGAGCGTAGTAAAATTTGGATGGACGAAATCAGGACTACATACATCTATTTCTTCCAAAACTTTCTCCAATGTTTCGCCATAATGTTGGATTAGCTCTAAACACCTATCACATACTGGTGTAGGAGTCCCATTGTTTCCCGGGTCAGGTAGACAATAGTTTTCTGCAACATCACTTATTTCAATATGAATAGAAATCTTGGGATCATCAAGCATATTTTGAATTAAAGCTTCAAGTTCTTTGAGCTTATAGTCCGCTAACACGGTTTCGTGTATTTGGGAATCCTCTACAAGGCTCAAAAGTTTTTTCCAGAGATGATTAATATAAGCTTCAGGAGTTCCATTAATGCCATTCATTCCAGCAATTCTTTGTTTAATCTTCTCATATACTTCTAACTCTGTAGCCCCCATTCTCTCATCAGGGCTGTAAATTCGAGCAATTCTTCGCTTAATCTTCTTATAGTCTTCTAACTTTGTAGGCTCTGTTGGTTCTGTAAAATTTTCTACTGTACTGGCTATAAGCTTGCATTGTTTGATATATCCAAGGCTTTGTATTTTCTCAAAGATGTCTTCAATTCCTTTAAGTTCAATCCCATTTAAGACTCTCATCAAATAGCCTTGAAGGATTGGTGGATAAGAAAATTTAGAGCACTTGTCAGTAAGAATTTCTTCGAGAATTTCTAAATAGGGCTTAGTGGCTTGAAAAGTTGTATAAGGAATATTAAAGGGAGTCATTACTCGTTTTTCTTGCTCTTCTTGTGTAAGGCTTGCAAAAGTAATTCTTGCTATACAAATAAGAAGATAAACGTTTTTTAAATGAGGCTTTAGTGCAAAACAGGGCCATAGGTTCTCGGTATGTGTTATAAAATAGTTTTCTATGTTTGAACTGAGCGATTCAATCTGGTTATCATCAAATTGAATGTCAGCTGAGCTTAGAGCTTTGCGCAGTATAGCTTGTAATACTGAGGCATCAATTTTTGGAAGTAATAGATATTTATTTTGAATGGGAGAAGAGTATTCAGTAATTTCAAGCTCTTTTAAGAGTATTCCGGTAAGCTCTAGGGCAATATTCTCGTCATGTGTGATGAAAAAG
>JAJFMG010000072.1 GCA_021772295.1 Chlamydiota bacterium
GAAACCTTTATGCGTTTCATTGCAGAACCATTTGAAAGAGGTTTTGCTCATACAATTGGGAATGCATTAAGAAGAGTACTACTTAGCTCACTCGAAGCACCATCCATTATTTCAATAAAAATGGAAGGAGTTTCTCACGAATACATGGCTGTAGAAGGTATAATCGAAGATATGACAACTGTGGTTCTTAACTTTAAAGAAGCGCTGCTTAGAAAGTTGCCTACAGAAGAAAATAACGACACAAGAGCCCCAAGAATTATTTCTAAGCTTTTAGATGTCACAGCTGAAATGATTGAAAAATCTGGCGGTCAGTATGTTGTTACTTTGAAAGATGTAGTTGGGAATTGTGATTTCGATATCGTAAATCCAGATCTACTTCTTTTTAGAGTTACAAAACCATTTACATCAAAAGTTGATTTAAAGATTGCAACTGGTAGAGGATATGTACCATCTGAAAGACATGAGATACCTGACAAAGTAGTTGATGAAATAGTAATTGACTCCTGTTTTTCTCCTATTTCAATGGTAAATTATTTTGTAGAAAAGACTAGAGTTGGTCAAGATACAGATTTCGATAGACTTGTTTTAGATGTTTCCTCTGATGGAAGAATAACTCCTGAAGAAGCACTTACATTTGCAACTCAAATTGTTGTGGCTCATATGAATGTGTTTAACGAACTTTATCACGAACCTATAACTTTTGAACAAGAAGAAGTTGTTGAGAATTCTGATAGAGATCAGCTACTTGCTAAACTATCGCTGAAAATCAATGAAATTGAACTTTCCGTTCGTTCAACTAACTGCTTGTCTCAAGCTAATGTGGCAACGATTGCAGAACTTGTAATTATGCCTGAATCTGAGATGCTAAGGTTTAGAAATTTTGGAAAGAAATCACTGAATGAGATTAAAGCTAAACTACATGAGATGGAGCTTCACCTCGGTATGGACTTAAGTCGTTATGGCATTACCCGTGATAATGTTGGTCAAATTATTGACGATTATCAAGCTGAAAGAGCTGCTGCTGAAGTAAAATCTTAAGAAAATGAATTCATATTAGGACAAAATAATGAGACACGGTAAAAGAACATTTAAGATTGGCAGAACATCTTCTCATAGAAGATGTATGATTGCAAATATGTTGAAGTCACTTATTGAACATGAAAAAATTGTGACATCTGTAACTAAAGCAAAAGAATTAAGACGCCATGCAGATAAGATGATTACTCTTGCAAAGAAGGGTGATTTAGCAAGTAGAAGAAGAGCAATTTCAGCAATGATGATTTCATTTAATTCATTAACTGCTAAAGAAGCTAGAGAAGCTAAGTCAGGAGATATCTCTTCTTACAATACTGATAGAAAAGTGATTAAGAAGCTTTTTGATGAGTTATGTGAGCGTTATAAAGATAGACAAGGTGGTTATACTAGAATCATTAAGACTTCAAAAAGACAGGGCGATAGCTCTTTGCAATGCGTGATTGAGTACATTTAATACTTTCAATTCTTAAAAAAAGCCATCAACTCTTGATGGCTTTTTTATTTTCTTTACTTTCAAATTTTTCTTTCCTATTCTGCGTTTTAGTAGAATGTTTGAGAATCAACTAAGTTACTTATTATAAGTGACTTTTGAATGTTTGTGTGAAGTGTCTAAAAGGCGGGAAGAAAATGAGAAAAGCAAGAGTTGCAATAAATGGGTTTGGAAGAATAGGGCGTTCTGTACTTAGACTTTTGTTTGAAGGTGAAAAACAATTTGATATCGTTGCCATTAATGATCTATCTACACCTGATAATTTAGCATATTTATTACGATATGATTCAGTACACGGCAGATTTTCCAAAAGCGTTGATGTAAAGAGCAACAGTCTTATAGTAGATGGTAATTCGATTGCAATTTATGCAGAAAAAGATCCAAAGAATCTTCCATGGAAAAGCCTTGATATTGATTTTGTGATTGAGTCTACAGGGCTTTTTACATCAAAAGAAGGCGCTCAAGGACATATTGATGCTGGAGCTAAGTCTGTAGTGATATCAGCACCTGGAAAAGATGGCATTCCAATTTTTGTGATGGGAGTAAATCATAACCTTTACGATCCAAGTGTGGATCATATTGTTTCCAATGCATCGTGCACAACAAATTGTTTAGCTCCTCTAACCAAGGTGCTTGTAGACCACTTTGGAATTGAAGAAGGTCTTATGACAACTGTGCACTCTATGACAGCAACCCAGGCTTTGCAAGATGGTCCTTCTCATAAAGATAGAAGGGGAGGTAGAGCTGCATCAATAAATATTATCCCTTCATCAACTGGAGCGGCTAAAGCTGTTGCTAAATGTTTACCAAAGGTTGAAGGTAAGCTCACTGGTATGGCCTTTAGAGTGCCAACCATTGATGTTTCTGCAGTTGATTTAACGGTAAGGCTGACTAAATCGACGACTTATGATAAGATATGTGAAGTGATAAAGTCAGAGGCAAATCATAATTTGAAAGGGATACTTGAGTATACTGAAGAAGAAGTTGTATCCTCTGATTTCATAGGCAATAAAGCATCCTGTATATTTGATAAAGGTGCTGGAATTGCATTGAACAATCACTTTTTTAAACTTATTGCTTGGTACGATAACGAAATTGGATATTCTTCTCGTCTTATTGACTTGATTCTATATATGGCATCCAAAAAGTAATTATTTGTACTTGGCAAATGCTGCAATCGTATATACATTGCATACTATAAATACATACAAAGGTTAATCGTGTGAATTTTACAAGAGAACCCATCATTGAGACAATTATTACTCCCAAAAGTGGATATAGACTAGTTGTAAGAAATACAAAAAGTGAAAAAACAGAAGAGTTTTCAGTGGATGCACTTGAAGTCGTAACTTTCGGAAAATCTTATTTTTACAGATCCCTTGAAAGGCCAAGAGCGTTTTTACTTCCTGTTTCTGACTATGAAGTTTTAGAAGCAAAAGAGGTTCGACTGTCCTTGAAAAAGGCTACCGTTGAGAAGTCTATCAAGATATCTGGAAGAAAGACAACTAAACTACGCTCTTCTAATGACGAAGAAGAAAAGCCAGCAGCTCAAAAGCAACAAGCTGTTGAACTTGCTACAGAAGATAATTCTCCGACCGAGGAAGTTCCCCAAGAGAAAAAAAACTTTCCCAAAAAGAAAAAACCAAGAAGAAAAAGAGCTCCTGATTCAAGACAGACAGATGAGAGAGCTATGCAAGAAGAAATGCATAAGCAACAAATGGAAGAGGAACGCGCTTCCAATCAAACATCTGCCTCAACAACTCGAAAAGAGGAAAAGTCACAGGGCAAGAAAAACGATTACTCTGCTATGAAGCCGCTTATCCCGCCTCCTTCAGGGCTGATTTCAGATAAGATGCCAAAAAGGCCAGTGAAAGAAGAATCAAAGGAATCTGACTCAATTGATGAAAAACTCTCTTCAGATCCACATCTAGATTCTGCGATTTCAGATAAGCTAGTGGTTCCCGTAGAAGACATCGAAAGTAACCCAATTGATGCGATTATGGATAATGAAATTAATGATGCAACGGATGATGGTGCTGAAGTTTCAGCTTCAGGAACTTCAGAAGAATCTATCCAAGAGCTATTTTCAGATGATGGAAATAACTTTTTTATCTAAAGTGTAATCTCACTCTTGAATCTTAAACCACTAAAGAAGTAATATCTCTATAGGTTTTTTTCTTCTCGGAGGGTGGAATTGGTAGACACAAGGGACTTAAAATCCCTTGA
>JAJFMG010000073.1 GCA_021772295.1 Chlamydiota bacterium
TGCTACATTTATAATGGGAAAATAGAGTGACTTCATAGATAGAAGAGTCTTGGAAATGTTTTTTTTAAGGCGAAGCCTAGCCCTTACAGGAAAAATAAATTTGGTAACCAAAAGAGCTAAGACAACGCCAGCTAGTATCTCAATTGTACGCTGAAATCCTTTTTCAATCGACACAGGAGTAGATGATAGGATAAGTACAACTGTTGTTCCTCCCAAAATACCCGCTTTACTCCATTTTGCATTGCCGCTTGCAACAAAAGCAAAAAATGTTACAAAAAGAAAAATAGAAAGTCCTATAGCAAACATGTTGTTTGGAAATAGGGTAAGTATCATTATCGCAAAGAATGCACCTGTCATAGATCCTATTACTCTGTAATAGGATTTTTGCAAAGCGCCTCCATAAGAAGGTTTCCCGCTCATCACAACAACAACCGTAATCAATACCCATTGTCCATGCTCTAGATGTAAAAGTCGAATTACAACAAAAGCAATAATACATGCAATTGCAGTCTTGATGCTATTTAATGCTCTATCTGATAAAAATGATAATTCCACAAATATGTATGCGATTGATTTTTTCTTCTTGTACCTAGCTTCGAAAAAGGATGCAAGAAAATATCATTAAATAAGGCTGCAATATTAGATGGAGGCTACAAAATTCAGAGCTAATAATTCCTTTTCTTGCAAGGCAGTAACAATCGCTTTGTATCCCATTAGATTCTCTTTTGCCCCATTAACTCCAAGTAGTTTTACAAAGGATTCATTTTCTGGACTTTGCTGCAAAAGATTACAGATCATTTGATTATATTGTAGATACGCCTCAGAGTCATCCCTAACATATATCTTTGCAAATCCTGCAACCAGAAGCAATTTTTCATAATGCTCTTGCGTATGAGCAAATAAGCTTACCTGGCATGGTGTCATGTCTATTTGCTCTAAAAATGCATTAAGAACTTCTCCTTTTGTATATCCTTTTGAAAAAAGAATCCGCAATCTCAAATCCCTTTTAAAGGAAGAACCCAAAGCAAACTTTGCAGTTTGTTTATATCGAGGTCCCTTCATAATTGACCATAAAAACCATATTATTTTTCTGCAAGCAGGGATGATTTAATCATTGTAGGCCTTGTAGTAACGCATGTACTTCTTGTAACTCACACATGATTTGTTTGGGACTTGTTTCTAACTGAATCGGCCTATAGGTTGTGTCAAACACAAAAAAATGATCAATATCTTTAGACACAAATGTATATGGAGAAATATTTGTACAGTAAGGAGAAAACTGCTGCCATAGCTCAGCATTTGCATTCTCAAAAGACTGTTTCATCTCAAGCTCATTAAAATTCATATCTCCCATTGCGATGATAACTTCCTGATCGTGATTTTGTTGGAACTTAACTAAGTACTCAGCAAACTCAAATCGAGCTGGCTTCAATGGATCACCTGGAAGATGCGCATTAACGATATGTAAAATTTCACCCGAATTTTTAATACGTAAGGCTGTAGATTGAATGGATTTTTTTCGGTTCTCCGAAAAAATCCCTTCCACTGATTTGAAATCTACAACATCAAATATATTCATATTAAGAACCAGTGCTTCACCATAACTTTGAATAATATGAAAGTGATCTGGTAGTTGTGATTTAAGTTCATTAATAAATGCATCATTGCACTCTTGCAATGCAATGAGGTCTTTTCCGCTTTTAGTATAAAGAGCCATTTCTACCACTAGTCGAGCAGTATGCTTATCACGAACTGTAAGTTCAGAATTATCTATATAGATATGCTCGTCTCCAATAATCGAACGAGCAAGTCCTTGATGGTTTCGTTCAATTACCCAATCCATATAATTTGAGTCCAAAACATTCCAAGAAGCAATATGCAGATCACCAAATCGCATTGCAATTGGAAGATGATCTGATGGAAAATTCCAACGCTCTTATAATTCACCAACAAATATCCCCATAGGTTTTCCTATGATTGAATTCTCTATCTGCTTGCCATTTATGGAATCTACTGTCCTTGTCACTCCAACAGCAAAATCTTTATTTGATGCTTGTAAAATTCCAAAAGAACAAACTAGAGTCATAAGAGATACAATTAAAGAAAACATTATTTACCATCTATGTAATATCACAAAATTATAATTGAATAATTGATATTTAACAATCTCTTCAAATAACGTGTAAGCATTTAATGTCTAGTTGTCAAACAAATCATTAGTAGTTTACAATATCTCCCAACTAACCAGCAACTAAATGAATTTATTGATAAAAAGAGAGCCTTCCGATGACAAGAAAATCATTTAACCAAAAAACCATTTGGCTTCACCTTGGAAATACTTTACTAAAGCTGAGCACTGCCTCAGGAGCAGCCGTATCTGTTGAGGTCAGAATGCGTCTTATTGGTGAATTCTCAGAAAAAGTTCAAAAAAAACTAGAAGAGCTCGCTCTTTCCCGAAAATCAAAGAAAGAGTTAACAAAAACCCCAAATCATAAATATTGGGAATGTAATTTAAATTTGCTTGAAGAAGCAGTATTAGAAATCTTCAGACACCACTTTTCAAGTGGAGTTGTCTCTAAAATTCAAAGTTTTCGTTCGATGAGAAATTCACTACTTCATGGTAATTTTGTCAAATTAATGAAATTTTTGGAAATAGATGGAACTGGACGCCAACTCGGAGCCGATGGGAAGAGAAACATTTTGCATCCCTCAGAAATTGCTGAAGCTATCAAAAGTATTGATAGAGATGGGGGCTTCGAAAAATGTGAAACTCAAGCAAAAGAAGTAGCTACAATTCTTGATGATTTTATAACACATACAGACTTAAATTAAGTATCTAGCTTCAAATGTCTTAATTTTAGCTTTTAAAATCAACTTTCCATCCCGACGTTTATTTCCCTTCTCTTTCTCCTCAGCTAACTTGAGTTGTTTGTGAAAGTTTATCCACCACTTTTCTTTACAAGCAGCTTTTGTAATTGCTATATTAGTTTCTAAGCATTTGTCATTAGCACAGAACCAAGCTCTTTTTCCGTGGTTCCAGCAAGTATAGCCATCTTGTCCACCACACAATCTTGGCAACGCACCTCTTGAACAAGCTGAGATGGATATAAAACCGTTGTTTTGCCTCTACGTATTAATACTTCAAACAAGACCGGTCGCGATTACATACGTCACAGCAGTTGGTTTTTGCTATATGTATCTGAGAAATAATGAGATAGAAGGACTTCTGTTTTCAAGTCCGATTCCCCTCAGTAATTCCCAGAAATCGACTAACTTAAACAACAATCATACCTCAATAGAAGGACATCTGTCAATGCTGAGAATTCTAGAAATTTTTAGGTGATTTCTGTAAGTTAGTGTGAAAAATTTGTGAAAAGTTTTATGAATACCTTACAAATTGGTACTCTACCATAAATCCCAAGATTTAATATAAATTTTTTAGCCCATGGAAGATTCAAGTAAAGTAATCATAAGGGATGAGACCACCTCATTCTCCATTCTTGGAAGAAGTAATTGTATTATCAAAACAAAGAATAAAGAAATTTGAACCAGTTTATTCTTGGGATTTGAATTTATTAAATAAAAAGAAGATTTTATTCATGGTTGAATCTAAGAAACGATTTCCAAGGTAATCTTTCTAGGAGGGAATTCTTGATGATGAGGAGTTTGTCGAGATTCCAGAGAATATATCTGACTCCCTGAGGCTAATTTACTTTCATTAATGGTAATGTCAACAAATGAATTGCTTATATAAGAAGCTTCTGGAACGAAGCTGCCATTGCAAAACAATCGTAACCTTGGACGATGAAACTGATAAGTAGTGGCAATTTTATCATAAAGGGATGAAACTGTATCTGTAGCATTAATCTTGATTCTACCAATCAAACAGCTTGCAGCTCGACAATCTGGACAGGAAGGACTAACTTCAAGCCAATTTTCAATACACTCACTATGGAAGAAATGATGGCATTTAAGCTGGGTTATCTCTATCGGATTAAGTCTCTCCTTCGGAGTAATAGTCTCTAAACAAATGCTACATTCATCATGTGTTTCGTTAATTTTAAATGAAGTTACAGAAGCCATAATTAAACCTTAGTTTATTAGTTTACAAATATGTTACCATAAAAAAATGATAAAAGTCAATAGCTAGAAACAGGGAAATTCCCACTTTAGCCAATTTTGAGAAGAGTCTCTATGGGGAGCATAAAGCCCCCTAAAGTCTAATTAATCTTAAGTACTTGATAATCAGCCAGGAAGAGTTGTGTCTATATGTTGTATTTGAAAAGTGCCCTCTCACGGAAATATCAAAAAAAACACCTTGATTTCATCAAAAATCATCCTTAGAATGAATCCAGGAAATTTTTGCTATTCTTGATGAGTTCGCTGATTCTTTTGTGTCTTTTCTCAGCTTCTTTTGAACGCAGCCCATGCTGATAGTGAAGAATTCTTATCCTTTCTCTACCCGCTTGAGTTTTTGGGCCTGTAGACTTCCCCCCATGGAAGCGGCATCTGCTCTTCTTCCTCATTGCCCAATTTTTGCATTGCTTTCCAGAGCGTTTTGACCTTGCTGTGCACTTACTCATATATTTGCGCTTTTAATCCCTCAATGATACATGGGGTTTTACGTGTGTTTTTTTATTACCGCCCCCCGTTCCGAATTTCATTAGCAATAACAGCCTTACCCTCTCCAGAAACATGAATGACCTGTATCTGCTGCGTTCCTCCCGAACGATATTTGAGCAAGGTTTGCATCGTTTCATTAGCACAACGAAATAATTTAGCCGAAAGCTGAAAAAACTCCTTCTTATGATAGAACATCTCGTTGTAGTTAGCATCACGCAGACACTGTATGCCTGAATCCTGTAAAGCAAGAAATTGTCCCAGCAATAATGCCTCCGTCTCATTTTGTGGTTCTAAAGTATGTAGTAACGTTGTTACATCCTGTAAACGGAGCTCACTTTTACTTGAAGACATTGCCCATGCAATCTTTGCCACAATTTTTTCCGCGACTTCAGGATTTTCTGAACCTGTCATGTTTTTTAATGCTAAAGTCAATTTTTCTAAAAACTTGGGGGAGTCTGGTGAGGTGTTATCGGATAGTTCAATCTCTGACACTTCTTTTTTTCCAGTTTCAGGATTTTCTTTAAACTTGTATTTCAGAAAAATATTATTTTGTTTTCTAGAAATTTTTTGATTTTGGATTTTGCTTGAAAGATTGCCCATCTTTTAACTCCTTTGCTTATTTTTCATTTTTTTAATAGACAGCCCTGTTAGGACCCAGTCACGTAATTTTAAACCCTTTTGACTTGCATCTCCTGGACTTTTAGAATGAGGCGTAAACCATACCTTTGAAAGTGGTAATTTCTTCAGCCACCAAAGAGATGCTTTTTTACCAGGTGTATCATTATCCAAGGAAAGGAGTACTTCAGGGTTTTGCATTAATTTTGCCATTAATTCATCCGATAATCTTTTTGATGCACCACCAAGGGCTACAAACGAACAAACATCGCCTACCTCTTGATGTAGTAAGATTGCATCTAACTCCGACTCAACAATCACTACTGGAAACTGATGTAGAGCTTGAGAGCTCCCGTAAATAGCATCCGTTTGGGATGACCCTTTTACTTCAATGTACTTTGCTCCTTGGACTTCTCCATCTTTTCGTATTTTTATTCTGACAACCTGATTCTCAGCGAAAACTGGAGTTACAAGCCCCTGAGGTATGAACATTTTCTTTTCAGAGCTGATACCCCACTTAAGGGATGAACAGAAAAAAGAAGAGGGATTATATCCAAGTTTAAACTTGCGTGCAGTCTCCTGATTAATACCCCTTTCCCTCAACAACTCAAAGAATAAAGAGCTTTCGTTTGCAGAACACCTTTCAATAAATTCCGTTGCTACATAAACCCATTGCTTTACATTTTGATTAGACTCCAGTTTCTTTTGAGATTTAATGAAAATAGGTTGCTCTGTATAAGGCCTATTTTTGTAGGGTAGCTGAAACCACTGCCAAAGAAAATAGTCTAGGCTTCCGCTTTTTCCACATTGGCGACAATAATATTTATCCTGACCTAGCCAAAACATAAATCGGTCATTTCCTCCACACCACGGACATGGACTATGATACTCACCTCCCTTTGAGGATGAGGTTTTTTTAGGGGTAAATCCTAATTTTTTCAATGCCTCAAAAAAGTTTATACGACTTTCAACCATGTCCTATCTTTTCCCTATTAATTTTTTACATAACTCTCTTATAACCAGATAGCCGTCCTAGTGTCCTGGTTGTCCTAGATTTTTTTTCTTCAAGCAGCTAAGTGCAATTTCAGATGTTTGAAAATAAATGAGACTACTAGGACGCTGAGACATATCCTTGAAAATCAATAACAAAGGAAATGTTCTTTCTAGGTCACTCCTAAGACAAACGTTCATCATCCCAAATCCTTTCAGAGCTTTTTGAATTTTTTTGAAACTCTTTTCTACAGTTCTCCAAATTGGCAAAATGATAATTGTATTTGCGTTGACCAGCTGACTCCCTTTCTCTAGAAAGGGATGGTAGTAGCTTTTTAAGAGCCCTCCCCAATGTCGATTGCTCTTCTTGCTTTACCCCTTCCTCTAAACACCAGTCTTTATAAAAATTAAAAAGACGCTCAGTGGCAATCACTTGGTCAAACATCCATACTGATTCTGAACATGCAAGATTCCAGGCCCCATGAAAAAGCGCTGCGTAAATGA
>JAJFMG010000074.1 GCA_021772295.1 Chlamydiota bacterium
AGTGGGGGAAGTTGCAGAACCTAATATCCCACTGCTTGCTTTAATTCCACTAGATCAAATCTGGGTAGAGGCAAATTATAAAGAAGTACAGCTCAAATCAATGCGCATCGGACAAGATGTAAAACTAACATCAGATATCTATAAAGGACTTATTGAATATAGAGGTAAAGTGATTGGTATAGGAGCAGGAACTGGATCCGCTTTTTCTGTATTGCCACCTCAAAATGCAACTGGAAATTGGATTAAAATTGTACAAAGAGTTCCCGTGAGAATATCACTTGAACAAGAGCAATTAGAGTCCTTTCCACTGCGAATTGGACTTTCAATGAATGCAACAGTTAATATCAAAAATACCTCCGGAAGGATGTTAGCTTCGCCTCAAAAATTAAAACCACTATATTCGACTGATATATACCAGGAGCAACTCGAGGGGGTTGAGGCTATAATTGAAGAGATTTTTACCAAAAACCTTTTTGATTACGAGACATGGCATGGATCATAATCAGCCTTTAACAGGTTTGCCTTTAATTCTTGCGATGGTTGGAATTTCTTTATGTACCTTCATGCAAGTTCTTGATCTATCGATTGCAAATGTTTCTATTCCCTACATTTCAGGGGGCCTTGGCGTCTCTGTCAATCAAGGAACATGGGTGATTACATCGTTTGCTGTAGGAAATGCTATTGGCCTACCAACAAGTGGATTTTTAGCATCTCGATTTGGAACTGTTCGAACGCTTTGTAGCTCTATTATTTTATTTACCTTTTTTTCATGGTTTTGTGGGGGCTCTTTTACATTTGCTATGCTTCTTATTGGAAGGTTTTTACAAGGGTTTGTAGCCGGGCCTTTAATTCCTCTTGGCAATAGCATGCTAATTCAAATTTTTCCCAAGGAGAAAAAGAATCTAGCTCTTGCGCTTTGGGCAATGATTGCTGTTGTGGGGCCCATTGCAGGACCAATTCTTGGAGGTTATTTAACCCAAGATTATAGTTGGAGTTGGATTTTTTATGTAAATGTTCCCTTCGGGATCATTTCCTATTTACTGATTCAATTTACACTTAAAAAATATGAGACTAAACCAGAAAAAGGAGCAGTTGACTATATAGGGTTTGTGTTACTTGTACTAGGCGTTGGAACTTTGCAAGTACTTGTAGACAAAGGTGAGCAACTTGATTGGTTTAGATCTCCGATTATCCAAGGACTTTGTGTAACATCGATTATCTCAATAACATATCTTGTTATCTGGGAGCTCCAAAATAAAAAGCCATTGCTTGAGTTTAAACTTTTTAAAGATCGCAATTTCTGTATGGGAACATTTGTTGCAGCGGTTATTTTCATGATGCTTTTTGGAGCCATTATTGTCACTCCTCTTTGGCTACAAAACTATATGGGCTATACAGCGCTTTCGGCAGGACTCGCTGTTGCTCCTATGGGAATATTTCCATTGCTTGCAGCGCCTCTCATTGGTTATTTAATGAATCGTGTATCTCTTCGTATGTTACTTGGCATTTGTTTACTCAGTTTTGCATCGGCATCATATTTTTACTCTTTTTTTACAACAGATGTATCGTTTGCCTATATTGCTATTTCAAGAATATTACTAGGTGTTGGAATCGCATTTTATTTGGGTCCTATTGTGTCCTTAAGTCTTGCAAAAATTGCGCCAGAAAAACTCTCTTCCGCAACAAGCCTTTTTCATTTTTTTCGGATTTTTGCTGGAGGGATTGGAACCTCTTTATCAGTTGCACTTTGGAATAGAAGAGCAACACATCACCATAGTAATTTGGTCTCAGCTTTAACTCCGTTTGATCAAACCCAAACAGATATTCTCTCTAAGCTACACTCTTTGGATTTAAATAAGAATGCTTCCTTAGAGACATTAAATGGCATGGTAGACAAGCAAAGCTATATGCTTGCATCAAATGACATCTATTACCTCTTTTCGTTTCTTTTTCTTGCGATGTTTATTACCGTGTTTTTCTTCCGAAGAAAAAATCAAAAAAAACAAGTTTTAGCGTAGTTGCATTTTTTTAATACGAGTAATCAAATAAAAGCCTGCAAGAAACGCAAATACTGCGCCAATTAGTAATGGTAAACTGTCATAGTACCTAGCAAGCAACCCACCGCTTACACCCGTAATAGCTTCCGCTAATACTTGAATAGATTGATTAGTTCCCAGAGCACGTCCTTGCATATGCTCATCAACTCGCTCTGAAATCATAGCAGCGCTATAGGCAAAGCCACTTGCTAAAAAAAATCCAAGAGGTAAAAGTGTTAAGTAAAGCGCATTAGGGTTTGTGGGTAGTACCATAATAATGATACAAAATCCGATCATAAAAGAGGAGAGAAGAGCAACTTTAATAGTTGAAAATTTTTTTGATATTTTTCCAAAAAATAGAGGTGAGATTGCAATTGGAATGGAAAGGTAGGAACTAAATCTTGCAAGGCCTGAAACCCCAAATCCAAATTTTTTCATCAGATATACAGAGATAAATCCAAAGAGAAAAAACATGGATATGTAGAGCATGAAATTGAATCCGTATAGAGTGCGAAGCGTTTTAGACTTTAGTTGTTGGAAAAATCCTGTAAAGATCTTTGCTATACTCACTTCAATTTCAAGATGTCGAGACCTGGTTTCTTGATAAGAGAAATTCACATAGGTGAGAGCAATACATACGAGTATACCAGCAAAGAAAAAAGGCGTTGCATAATTAAA
>JAJFMG010000075.1 GCA_021772295.1 Chlamydiota bacterium
TATAGCTCCAGCACTTTATCCCACTTGCCCCAATTTGAGACTTCTCTCACACCTCTTAATTTCTCAGCTTCTAACTCGCACATTTTTAGATCTGCTGAAAATGGCAATACCAAGACTGCTTTATATACGCCATAATTCTCCTCAATAATTTGACTATCTACAACCCCGACTAGTGCTTGCCTCTGAAGAAGTTGTTGGATAAACGGAAAAAGGTTTGCGCTAACTTCAAAAAATAAATCTTCCGCTCGTATACACGGGTTTTTGAATTGTTGAGAATGAACATCTACCGCACCCAAATTGCTTAACTGTAGACACAAATTCTCTATATGAGAAGCTACCTTCTGCTCATTGTCTATACAATCAAAATAACAGTGCAGTGCCTCTGAAAACTTTTTCATAGTTTTTAGAAAACTCTCATGATCATGGCCTTTCTCACGAAGAATAATATCAATTATTTCTTTTGAGTCTTGCTTGCTAAAAAGTAATTTGATAAGTGCCTTGAAGTTCCCTATCCAAGTTATATCAAAAGGTCTCTGTAATTTGGTGAGATACCGCTCAAGATGAAATTTCACAATAAAATACTTCCTTGTTAATCTATTTTTAACTTATTTATAATGAGTATTTTAATTGAAGGTTGTGTTTTTTTTCTATATAATCATTGATTAATCACAAATGTAGAAAAAATGTAATGAAAAATATATCTTCCATATTAAAAAGCCTCAGCTCAGAAGGTTTTTCAAATCAGCAAAAGGGAATGCTTTTTGAACGCCTCTGCAAAAAATTCTTAGAAAAGGATCCTACCTACATCTATTTGGTTAAAAAGGTATACCTCTGGGAAGAATGGCCTGATCGTTGGGGCCCTGATCATGGAATTGATTTGATTGCTGAAACCCATGATGGAAAACTATGGGCTATACAATGTAAAGCCTATGATGAAAGCAGAGCTATTACTAAGCGCGACTTGGATAAATTTCTTAGTGAATCATCACGTGCTGTCATTGACTATCGACTTATCATATCTACTACAGAAAATTTGCACGCGTCTGCACGGCGTGTTATTGAAGGACAAGAGAAGCCTGTTGGATTCATTGGAGCCAATAGACTTCAGAGCTCATCTGTAAATTTTGCCATTGATCTAGATGCTATTACAGCTAATAGACATCAACAAAATACTCCGAGAGCTCATCAACTAGAAGCAATTGAGGCTATAGCGAAAGGATTGACAACCTATGATCGGGGGCAGTTGATCATGGCCTGTGGTACAGGTAAAACCAGCGTCAGCCAATGGATTTCTGAAAGACTGGGCTGCAAGAGAGTCTTAGTCCTATTACCCTCATTGTCACTACTTAACCAAACAATCCAATCTTGGTGCAACAACACAGCTCAAAGATTTAGATTTCTACCTGTATGTAGCGATGAATCTGTGGTTAACAGCGATAGCATCGTCTCACATCTATTCGAGCTAGGGCTCCCTTCTACAACAGACAGCACGGAAGTGGCCAAGTTTCTAGGTAATTCTGGAAATTCTGTTATCTTTTCAACTTATCAATCCTCGCAGGTAATTGCAGATGCGATGTCCCAATGTCCGGAACAATTATTCGATCTAGTACTTTGTGATGAAGCACATCGCTGCAGCGGAGATAGCAATAGTTATTTCGGAACAATTCTAAATAATAAATTGATCCCTGCTAAGAAGCGCTTATTTATGACTGCAACTCCACGAATCTACGAAGAAAATCACAAAGCACTCTGCTTGAAGCATGGAACGAAGCTACACTCAATGGACGACGTTTCACTGTTCGGTCCAGTGCTACACTGCTTTACTTTTGGGGAAGCAATCGAGCAAGATGTTTTATCTGACTATCAAGTGGCTATCATTGGAATTGATAGCTCTCAGTATGCTAAATATATTAAGGATCGAATTTTTATAACAACAGACTTACATTCAACTACCAATGCTGCTTCTCTAGCTATTCAGATTGCAGTAGCCAAAGCAACAAAGAAATATGATCTAAGACGTATTATTACCTTTCATAGCCGTATCAAATCAGCAAAAGAATTTTCAATTAATTACACCTCTACCCTCGAATGGCTGCCATCGGCTTCTAAACCAAGTGAACCTGTTTGGGCTAGCTATATTGAAGGGAAAATGCCTGCAGGTCAAAGACGCCTACTTCTGAAAAGACTACGAACTATTAAAAATAATGAATATGGTATGCTTAGTAATGCCAGATGCCTTACAGAAGGCATTGATCTTCCTAACCTTGATGGCGTAGTATTTGTGGACCCCCGACGCTCTCAAGTGGATATCGTCCAAGCAGTTGGCAGAGCAATTAGAAAGGCTCCAAATAAGAAACTTGGCACAATTGTACTTCCCGTTGTGATTCATGAAAGTGGAATTGATAATACAGAGGCAGAACTTGACAGCTCATCCTTTACTCATATTTGGGCAGTAATGAAAGCCCTCAGATCGCACGATAATGCGCTAGCTGAGGAAATTGACTGCTTCCGCCGCCAATTAGGTCGGACAGGCAACTTCGACGGTCGCGAACTTAAAAAAATTGTCTTTGATTTACCAATTCATCTTGACCAATCATTTGCTAATTCATTAAAAGTTGAAATTATTAAACGAACTTCAATGAATTGGCACGAATATATGGGATTACTTGACCGCTTCATTAGTGAACATGGCCACGCTCGAATTCCTTCTAATTATACTTATGAAAAATATAAACTTGGTTCTTGGGTTTCAGAACAGAGAAAAAAGTATAAAAAAGGACTCCTTTCTGATCAAGAAATCCTAACTCTAGAAGAACTGCCTGGTTGGTCTTGGGATATATCCGCAACTAACTGGGAGATTGGTTATAACGAATTATATAGGCACACCCAACAATATGGAAGCTGTAGTATCCCCAATAACTACAAAAAAAACAGTATTGACCTCAGAAATTGGATCTCTGTACAGAAAAAAGCCTATAAAGCGAAAACTTTGCAAAACAGCCGTATAAAGCTCCTAGAGGCTCTTCCAGGTTGGGTTTGGAGCCTTTCAAAGGCACGGGACATCAAAGGCCAAGATGCTCTCAAATCCTTCATAAAAAGAGAGCGGCATGCTCGCATCCCTACGACTCATACTGAAAACGGTTTTAAACTAGGTCTTTGGACATCACAGAAAATAGACCTGTACCAAACAGGATGCTTATCAAAAGAGGATATTGTCTTTTTTGAATCAATACCAGGGTGGTCATGGAAGAAGGGTCATGATCAAAATTGGGAATTTGGCTTCTCAATACTACAAAAATACGTGCGAATTAAGGGAAGTGCCAAACCACCCTCAGGTTATATATTGAATGGATTCCAGCTAGCTACCTGGGTTAAAGGGCAGAGGGAGGCTTATCGTGATGGAACGCTACCCCAAGTCAAAGCAAAAAAATTATCAAAAATGCCTAGCTGGTCATGGAGGGTATTGGATGATAAAAACAAAGAGGGATTTTATGCTCTAGATTCATTTATCAAGCGTGAAAAACATGCTCTTGTTCCCCCAAATTGGGTTGAGAATGGTTTTAAATTAGGCCAATGGATTGTTCTGAAACGACAAGCATATCAAAACCCAAATTCAACTCACAAAATTTCAAAAGAAGATTGTAAGCGGTTGGAAGCTTATCCCTGGTGGTTTTGGAATGGCGATCAGGGGCGATGGGAAAGAGGCAAGCATTTCCTACTTAAATTTGTTACACGCAAGGGACACTCCCGTGTAAAAACAACTCATATTGAAGAAAAATTTAACTTAGGTAGCTGGGTTAGCATGTGGCGATACCAATATAAAAAGAAAAAAATATCTCAGCAAAAAATTGATTTTTTTCAATCCTTGCCGAACTGGTCTTGGGACATTAAGGCTAACCTCTGGACAGAGGCCTTTCAGCTCCTAAAAGATTATGCTAAGAGAGAAGGACACGCATCTGTCCCTGCTAACCATATCGAAAATGGATTTAGATTAGGAACTTGGATACGTACACAAAAATATGCATATGCTAAGCAAACATATGGAAAACGGATCTCTCATGAAAAAATCACTCTCCTAGAATCGGTTTCTGGCTGGCAATGGTAAAACCTCTTATCTAGAAAATTATTTATAATAACTCCACTAACCTTCCCCCAATCAAAAGTTCTGAACTTGTCCAACCACCTCCAACCTAAATAAAGGCTTCAGTTTTACGACTGAAGCCCTTTGTTTTCAGTGATATACAACCGCAAATTCAAGCCAAAATATTCCGCTGCGTAACGCTCAATTACGCACTATTTACGCACTAGACTGAGTAGAACTGCAGTAAAACCTCTTTAATTTTCAGCTCTTTCCTGCTACACTTGTCCGCATCAAAACGAAGGACTTTATGCTTAAATCAATCATAGATAAAATCTGCACATATCTAAAGATAAAGTTCTTCTTTAAAAGAGCTCACTCCCCCAATTCCACTTCTAAAGCTAAAGCACAGCAAGGACATGCAGTAGCAACTTCAGGGGATCACTCTTCTGTTCAAATTGGAGACTCTTATCACTATTATAAAGAGCCGAAAGAAACCACATCTCATACGAAGTCTTGGGCGACACTTTTAAAACTATTTTCCCCTGAGTCCGCTCAAAATTGGGCTCGCAAGATTAATGATCCAAAGGGGAAAGACACTGAAAAACACAACCTTAATGGGTATAAAAGGTTTCTTTCTCAATATTTTGAAAACATTGGACTCGATCATTCTGATCCCAACGCAGCCAAATTCAATCAAATTCAGAAAGAGAGTATCTCCTCAATCGAAGAATTATATAATCATGGAGATAAGTCTCAGTTTATAAAAGCCTGGGATAAATATTTATTAGATTTGACAGACATCAAAAAAAAATTCTAGTTGAAAGAGCGGATCATAATGAGATTTAAAAATGCTTGAATTATACCTACCAGAAAATATCACACGTGCAAAATACAAACGAATTAAGAAGCCTCTAAAGAAGATTGTTTGTCTTTTTACTTTGTTTTCCCAGCAAGAGCTATACCCCCCCCCCATGTCAGCGTAGTTGTCGCATTTAACTGAATCAAACGACGCACTAGAGAAGCATCTATCACTGGAGAATCTTGTTTCATTTTTCTATGGCCACTTGATTTTTTTGATGAGTTTTAGAAAAATGTCCATTATAAGTTCTATCTTTTCTTGTATACACCTGCTGAAGTAAGTGAAAGCAGGGGCCTTGTGCGATTTAAGAGGACTATCCTATGTAGAATTTATCTACCAAATTTTCAAGCATTTCCCCCTCTGGAGTAGGGTCATATTTCTCATCAAATCCTACTAGTTGTAGTTGCTCTCCACAAAGATCTCTTATTTCATCAGCTTGATCTTCTGTGATATTAAGCATATATGCATTCTCTTCTCTTTCGGTAAGAAAAAAAAGCTGCCTCAACCTGTCTGGAAGGAAAGGTGCTTTACAAAGATAGCTGTACTCATCCTGATTTAATTTAATTACTATTAACATTTGGCAGATCAAAGTAAATCACGCTCTGGTTCGATGTCAGCCAGTCCAATATCTTCTTGATCGATTTTGAAGACCTCGGTTTGATTCTTCATAAATTCAATCACTGTGTGATATGCCATAAGATAGCCGTTATTAAAGCTATCACACCCTTCTTTTGGATGATCTTCTTCTGTTTTTGCTTCTTTTGCTTGTTTTTTAATTATGGATATTAAATCTATAATGTAATTTTTATATTTTTCATCTTCCACAATCTTACTTAATCCTTTCATTTAGAGTTGATTGTAGGGTGTCTCTTTGCTCGGTATAGCATTCTATCTCAGCAGGCCATTTTTTGTTGATTAAAGCTTGCTGTTTTTTCCAAGAGCGATGATTGTCTTGCCAGCATTCGAGATTTCTCCATCTATAGCAGCTGTTTCGAGAACAAGTGTTTCTTCAGCTATTTAGTAGTTAAACTCTTCTAGCACCTCCGTTGCCAATCGCATAATTTGTTCCCATTCTGGGGAGTCTATGAACTCATGCGGGTGGTTGTTTTTATCTGAAAAAACCCTGAACCGATCACGGAAGAGCTTTAAAACATCATATTGTTTGCCGGTGACCTTAAAATCCTTATAATTTTCTAAAATAGAGTCACAGGTTGTAAAAAAGTCACAAACGGTATCCTCAAAACTATCCACTTGAGGACCTTCTCCATTTATCCAAACTCTTTTTTGATATTCTTTATCGGCTATACAAGAAATATGCTTTAGGTGTTCCTGCAGGATGTAGTTTTTATCTTCTTCGGTAAGTTTCAAGATTAATCTCCTATAAAAATGAATTCTTCAATTACTATATGGGCTTCTGGGGCATCACGAGATACCACATTTCCTGCTTTATCTAAGATTCTTCCATTCTTTGTTTGAATGACATATGGCTTTTGCTGATGAGGCCAGGGACTGTGAGGTTTTCCGGGCATAACTCTAATAGAAGTATGAGTATGTTCTGGATGGTAGTAAGTCATTCCAGCTCCCTTATCAGAGACTTTAACTCTAAAATTCTTTGGAATACCTCGTGGTCGAGGAAAGGTTGGAAGACCAGCTTTGTGAATAAGTTCTCTACATTGAACTTCGGGTATAAATTCCCGATAAGGCTTTAAGAATTCCTGAGCTTTATCGAATAACTTAATGGATTCTTGCATTGGTAAATTCAGATGCTCATAAGCTTTTGTTACAGTGGTTTCTAATTTCCCAGCCTGCTTTAGGTGCCCCATTTCTTTTGCAGTAAATCCTAATTCCTCTCCTAGAAAGAGAGTGCTTTTTCCCGAATTTACAATTTCTCCGACCTTAACGGTGTTACCCACTCCTGCGGCCGTTTCTAAAACAAGTGTTTCTTCAGCTATGCGGAGATTCTTCATGACAGCCGCTAATTCTCGGGCGCTCTTTGCACTCTTGCTTGCAATTTTGGCTATAGCTCCCGGTGCCGCAATATCTGCCCCATGTTTTCCAAACGCATATCCAGCTAACTCGCCTCTCTTTTCTGAGGGGAGCGAATCCCACTCAGTAACCAACTGATGAATTTCTGGAGATAACACCTCTCCTATAACGCCCCACTCATCTTCATAAGCGAGTCTGGCAAGTGTAGAGAGCGCTTGATACATTTGCGTTGAGGTATGAATAGGGTGAGTGACCAAGTCACCCAGAAAAAGCATGACCCCCTTTCCTGATTCATAGACACCTTTGGGAAGCCCCTTTGCAAAGCCAAGAGTAAATTCTGGAGTGGAAAACGGGACCTTTTCTGGTGCTTTCTCAACCTGAGTAGTGAATTCCCAAAAATCTTTGAAAGACTGGTCATATTGACCCATATCAAAATAGGAGCTGCTTCTCTGGAGATAGGGCATAGGATCTGTTGGATTCATGCTGATGACCTTACTAAAGTCATTCACTGCCTGACCATAATATCCATAATGACGCGCAGCCTCTCCTCGCATCTGATAGGAAAGGGCATCAATGTTTACTTCCTTAGATAGGTCTGTGAACATAGGGCCACAGTTACTAGCAAACCTCGAATCGATCTCATCGTGTCCAAATCCCACTGGATTATCAGTTGCTCCAGGGGGCAAGGAAAAATCAAGATGCGAACTAATACTGCGGAGTTCCTCTGAAAGCTGAGGGTAGTTTGGAACCTGGTTGTTAAAGTAGTTGAAGCTATCGTGTGCGAAAAGAGTTCCGGCAACTCTACCTGTTTCTTCTATTGAGAGCCCCGGACCAGTCTCAGAGGATTGAAAAAAGTTCTCTCCAGCGAGGTGATCTTTGAAAGAAGTGACCTGATCTTCCATAGCCCCCTGAAAAGTGGGAGTAGTATTTGAAGATATCTGAGAACTGCTTGAAGTAGAAGAGGAGCTTCCATTGGATTCAGATTTACTTAATCCAGAAGAAAATCCAGAACCAGAGGCAGCCGCTCCAGCGGCTCCTACTGCGGTTGATGCTGCTGAGGCAGCACCTGCAGAAGTTGAAACTACCACAGCCACTGTAACAGCAGCCACTGCAACGACGACGACAGCCCCGATGATTATGGCCTTTTTGTGTTTCTTGCAGAATTTTTTGGTCTTCTTCCACGCCTTGCTGATTTTGCCACATTGAACAATGTTGTATCCCGAATATCCATTCATTACTGCAGGTATAATCATATATTCACTGCTGCTTTCCAAATAACAGGCCAATTGAAAACCACTGTCTTCCCCATACAGCAAATCATAGGAATCCTCTTCTAGATCTGTTTCTTCGTCAAACTCATTCGGAAGGATACCTTCTCTTGCGAGAGTCGCCAAATATTCATTCACGCGCTCTAACTGCTCTGGAGGATATTTTCTTTCAAGTTCCCCAGACTCCAAATCATCGAGCATTTGTATAATCTCATCGTATGTTGTCGGACGAACCCATTCCGTGGTTTGTTCCTGAGTATCCCACCACCAGTCTCCCAGCCAGTTCACTGTTTTAGGCATGGCTTGAGAAGAAGAATATTCAGGATAAGCAAGTAACGATGGCGTTGTGGCCAAAAGAGTGCAATGGGTAAAAAATTTCAATTCCTGCATGACGAGAGGCTACATGGCTTTCGATTTATTTCGCTCCGCAAGCTTATGCTCGATTTCTCAAAGTGTCAATCAACTATTTTTTCTAGTTAAGAAATTCCAGCTCGTAAATTTACGCACTATTTACGCACTAGACCACAAAAAACTGGGTTAAATGAAGTGAACACGGCTTAAAATTTACGCTCTTAACACACTAATTATTTTGGTGTTATGTAATTTGGTTTCATCTGGTTTACTAGATGGATAGCGAGTTCGATTCTCTCCACCTCCATAATCACTTAAAAAAACAAGGACTTAGGTTTCTGCTTTTTTTGGCATTTAAAGCCCAAATCGCTGGCAACTGCCAGATTAGTTATCCTCTGGAAAAGCAATAAAAAGAAGATCTTTTAACTCCTTGACCTCTCTTTCCTCGCCAAGAGCATAGTGAACTATCGAATTACCTTTATTGGCTAACACCTGCTCAAATCCGTCTTTCACAAATTCAAGAAACTCCCTTAATTCTGAGAGTTGTAATTTATTGACCTCATAGTGAAACGCGGCTTTACCCTGATCTAACGCCAACTCACGGTTATCATGAGCTAATTGGTCATGTCGCGTTGCCTTAATTCTAGAAAAAACATGGTGGCCTTCTACTTTTTTCCAGGCATTTTCAGACCCTGTTTTTTTATAAAAATTCTTTAGGCTCAAAACATCCTTCCTAATATCTAAGATTTTGTACACTCCTAAGTAAACACGGTCATAGATAATTCTATATAGATAGTTTAAAAGAGTAGAAAACTCTCTTCCCTCTAACCGTCTTTTTTTCGAGAACTCGAATATACAATTAAGGCATTTCACATCCCTATAAATTAAGTGAAACCTCCCTCCAAGCTTTTCAATCCAATCCTGCATTTCCAGTAAGTTATTCATTTCAATCTTCTTTTAATTGGTTGCTCAATCTTCGCCACACCTTTAGTTCCTCCTTAGTCACACCCAGTCCTGCTAGCCGACTCTCGTCAATCTGTTCTAGGTCTTCTAGGACATCTTCCAAAAAGTCTACTCTCGCTTCCTCTGGCACACCTCTATTAGCCTCAGTATCTATAAATATCCTCATTTTCTCACCTATGAGCCCTTGGAAAATTATACCCCTAATCACCGCTCTACGCTCTTGCCGGTACCGTATACGCACTTCATCAAACCCCAATGCCTTTACAGTCGAATCGTATGCCGCACAGGTACGAAGATAAGAGTACACATAGAGGTCGACCAATGGTTGTACATCCTGTAACTCATAAATTGCAATCATCGCTGACATATAATCATCAACACGAACGTCGCTAAATGCCAAGGGAACTAGATTACCTTTGATTAGGGAAATATTAGCCGTCAAGCGAGCTGTCCGTTTGTTCACATCAGCAAAGGCCTGCAAATAGCTGACATGAACCAGAAGGAAGATACTTTGCTCATACGGATCCCGTATTAATTCTGCCTTATTAGCAATCTTTTCCAACTGCTGCTCCAATCGCTTAGGATCCTCGAAAGGAATGTATGTCGATCCCCCGATACGAACACCATGCTTACGCACTTTTCCGGCTTCTGTGGTTTCTACAAGACCATCTGACAAAAGATAGTGTAGTGTGCAGATGACATTGCGGGTAACTTCGATTTTTGATGCATTGTCCACAAGATAGCGAATAGCTTCTTTGTGATTAAGGATCATCGCCTTTTCTTCATCCAACTTTCCTTCCGCAGTATCACCGTGAAGAAGTAATCGTTCAGTATCGAGAAGCGAGTAGGTACATCCTTCTAGACGCGATGAGTTATACGACAGATCAATTATTAGCCTATTGAAAATTTGATGAGCATAAGTTCCAGCTGGATCATGACCATTTGCTCGTTGCCCAGATATTAACAGCTGTTCTCGTAACGCTTTTCCCAAATAATAACTGGAATTAGGTTGATATCTATCAAACCAATCATCTGCATAAGGGACAGGCTGTCGTTCGAATAAAGGCTTCTTAACCACTTTAATAGCTTTCAAACTTGGGGAGCTGAAACAACTGCTGAGTTGACTGTTTTCCTCATTAGACCGTCCTACTGCAATGTATTTAGTCCCCCGCTTCTGACCTATTTTCTTAACTGTCCCCTCCGCAACGAGAAGATTCAGCCACCGCCTGACTGAACGCTCTTTAAAATCCTCCCCTAAACGAACCATTAATTCTGGCAGACTAATCGGGTCGCACTCCAGCCCCAGCTGTCTTAAAACGACTACTTTATTATCGCGCAAACTCATTACAGTCTCCTCTTTCCTCTAATACGGCCACTTTATCATAAATACGGCCATTTTTCAAGATTTTTGGCCGTATTTATCTTAAAATGGCTGTATTTGTCAAGATACGGCCACTTTTGGGCTATTTGAGACCAATCAAAAGTTCTGAACTTGTCCAACCACCTCCAAAAACCTTATCTAACCCTACCAGACATTTATAAGGTTTCTTTTGAATCGTCTTTCATCTGACCCAACAGAATTAGATGTTAAACTACTCGATACTAACGAGTGTTTTTTTTGATTATATTTTCCATCTGATTAACTTCTGCTTCAGTAAGCATCTTAAACAAAGAGCTGCGTTTTCTAGTTGAAAGACTACCATTGTTTTGACGCACGCACTTAATAAACAGATCTATTCTTCTATCAGGCATGTCTATAACTTCCTTAAGCTGGCGCTTAATCACATCATATCTGCTTAAAAAGTCTAGTTCTTTTTCTAGATCTGTCAGTACAGTCCGATCAACGCATTGATATAGAAATTCCGCTATTGTGGTGAAATCTAAATATCGATAGAAATCCCTAGTTTCACTGTTTACAGTCATCTCTCCAAGATCATTGACTTCATAGTCTTCCATCAGCTCAGATAACGGCTTCGAAAAAGACTCAAGTACCCTGTCATATTCTCTTTCTTCACGTAAAATTACAGCAGATATGGGGAATACTATCCCTTGGGGCGTAAAGCCAAGTTTTGACAGTACGTAATGAATCAAAAATCGATGAAGTCTTCCGTTACCATCCTCAAAGGGATGCATAAATACAAAACCGAATGAAATAACAGCCGCAATAACAACCGGATCGACTTGAGAAGCAAACATCCAACTAGCACATTGAAGCAGTCCATCCATCAAATCGGGAAGATCGCAAGGCCGGGGAGCTATGTAATGAACAAGGACTTCTCCCGGTTCTGGCTCCTCTCCTACATAGTTTTGAAATGACCTGTAATCATCCAGAGCAAAACGATCATCTACTATCTCCTGTTGGATCGACACCAACATATTTTTTGTCAGCTGATCTCGAGAATAATCTCTCTGTAATAATGCTACAAAGCGAGCAGCTTTAGCTTTATCTGGTTTTTCTCTTTCTATCTCCCAGCTAGCAATTATTTCTTTAGTGTACAAATACCTAACGGCTCTCGCAAGAATAGATTCATCATATTGCTTAGTGATATTCCTCGCTACTTCAGACAAATTTCGCTCCTCAAGCTGCGCCAGTCTCGCTGATCTTCTGACCAAGGGGGCAAAAAAGCGATTTCCAAGCAAGTTGTTAACTATCCGATGCCTAGGACTCTTTACATCTTTTCCACAGTAATAGTCATTAGGATTCACTAAGCGAACATACGAAGCTCGTCCAATATCGTCGATTGGAAGAATGTCTTCTAATAGAAATTCATATAAAAACCAAATTTTTCTAGCATACTTCCCTGTTGGGGAGGATTTTATGTATTCGCACACCTTCTCGCGCCCAATATGCTTAAGTGACTGTTTGATAATATTTAGGTTGAGACCCTCATGCTTCAAAGCAAATTCGAGATGCTTAATGGCATCTGATTCAATTTCATACGATTTAGGATATAACCGTAGTTGAACATAGCTGTGTTCATATTTAAACTCTTTAGATTCCCAGCCAGGGCCGGTGTAGGACCATCGGCAATGGCCAAGTACTCACAGTCGAAAGCGCTCGTAAAGCAAACGGTAACCTATCGGTTCAGCTCCATTTGGAATATCTAGCTTCCACATAACCACCTTCTCCAAGTTTTCATTACTTTTTCACAAAAAACCTAAAAACCGATTATATTTCCATCAAAACATTGATTTTTTTACTGCTTTCCCTTGAAACAAGGACTATCTATTCAATTCACCTCTAAAATGACTCTTATAGCTAAATAATATAATAAAAATGGAGAAAACCCCCTCAAAATCGTTATAAATCCTTGAAAAAGATGATATAAACAGCGTTTTTCACCAAAATGATGATAAATTTCCTCTTGAGTTATTGTGATTAAGTCCAAATGCAACGGAATTCAGACAAACATCCTTATAGAATCTTCCAGTCAAAAGTTCTGAACGCGTCCAAGCAACTCCAACCCACTCTAGGGCCTCAGATTCAAAACTGAAGCCTTTTGTTTTTAGTAGTATACAACAAAAAATTCACTCCGAAAAATTCAGCTGCGTAAAGCATAATTACGCAATATTTACGCACTAGGCTGGATAAAACTGCAGCAAAAACTCTTTAGTTTTCAACCGAAATCATTGGCAAGTAGAGAATTCGTTGCATCATATAAAAGATCGAAGTTGGTTTGAGGATAAGATGTATAGCAAAGTTCCGTGTAAGCCTTTAATGAAAATGTCCCCTTTTCTGCTAAAGCTAAAATCAAGCACTGAATACATACAGAGAATTTGTCCGCAAACATAATTGGAAGAGGGAAAGCATGCCAAAATTGACAGCTCGATTAATAAGCAGGCCCCTAAACACCTTGGAGTGTTTAGCTAACATATGAACTAACTTTGCAGGTGTTCTGGGGGAGACCTACCACAAGACAAAATTAAACAGCTCGAAAGCTTCCCTTTTTGGACTTGGAGCGTTTTTACTAGAAAAAATTAAGCAATTTACTCATAAATCATCCTGAAAATTCTCTATTCTAGTTGAAGAACTTCTGCGTAGTTATAGCTTATGAAATCGCATTCCTTAGTTTCAACAAAACCCTTATCTTTATGAGAAAGATCATAAAGAGCTTTACCTCCTTTCTCTCGATAGATATGTACTAGCTTTTGCAAAGTTTGAAGTTCCTGATCATCGAACAAATCCATGTCTGGTTTTATTTTTGCCTCAAATCCATGATTATTATTACTAATAATCACACCTGAGTTTTCTAACCCTTCATAAAGAGTTCGAAATTGATCGGGGCAAGGGCCATATTTTAATGGCACATATCTCGCTCCTGTGAGACTTTCTCCAAAATTTTTGTAATGAAGAAAATCCATAAAATAATGTAATTTATTAAGAATAATGATTGTTTCTTTCGTTTGTTCAACTAAATAAAGGGCAACATTTTTAAAAATCTGCAAATTAAATTTTTTATTACCACTAAAAATATCCGGTTTATGAGTTTTCCAATAAACATCTAAATAATTAAGCTCTGCATAAGCCTTGTCACATTTAAGCCTAATATGCTCATCTTGAACAAGATCCTGAACATAGTAAGTTTCCCAACGCTTAATACTTGCTCTACCTATACTTAAATAACGAGCAAAAGCTTGTTGAGACATTCCCAATATTTTCCGATAATGCCTTATTTCTGAAGATGTTAGCAATCCATGATCAGCTCGATATTTATCTGCTGTAGCTTTTCTCAACTCATTCATCATAGAAGCGTCCATTACCGGGGTCTTACATTCCTGACAAACCATTGCCTCTACAACAACATCAACTGCAATGCCCTTTACCTCAGGACTAAATTGCATTTGCTGCTTTTTCAATTTTGAACTACTACATTTAAGACATTTCATTACTTAATCCTTTTTTTTACCCCTATGGATAGATACCAAATAAAAACAATCACTTTTCAATGCGAATTTCAAATACATCTCTTTTTTCATTTTATGACTAGCCCAAGTAAATGCCCACAATTCACAATCTGCTATTAGGGATTCATAAGATTTTTTTGGAGGGTATGAACCCGCATAGTCTCCAAGGGAAATTTCCACTAAAAGCTCAAAAATCAAGTCTTTTAAACAATCTGAGTCTCCAAGACTCAAATCACTGATTTCCCCAACTGCTTTATTGGGGTTGGCAAACCATATACCTTTGTCTTTTAAGAATCTTTTCGCTTCTCTAAGGCGTTTGTCCACCTCTTTTTTACTCGGACGCTTAAGCATTTACTCTCTTCGTATCTTAAAAATAGCATCATATGATACCAAAGTCAAGAGATATTACTCAATAATTAACTGTAAATATTCATCCAAATTCAGCAACCTCCTAATATTCTTATAATTGCAAGCTTGCCATAAAAATAATTATACCAATCAAAAATTCTGAACAAGTCTCTCCACCCCTAATTTGTTAAAAAAGTTGCGTAAAATTACCCGGCTTTTTTATTTTAATCTTTTGTGCACTTCGAGGTAGAACGGACGTTACTAATAATCACACCAGAGTTTTTAACCCTTCATAAAGAGTTCGAAATTGATCGGGGCAAGGGCCATATTTTAATGGCACATATCTAGCTCCTGTCAGACTTTCTCCAAAATTGTTGTAATATCGACAACCTTTTAAACCTGAATTTCTTTTGATTCCACTTCTTACAGTTAATTCATTCACTTTGATAGCGCTAGCAATCACAGCTTTTGAATCGCCGCTTTGCAATAAAGTCTCTATTTGGCATCTTTGAAACTTGGTCAGATGATGGTAGCCTTCGGGCATATTTCCTCCAATTGGTGTGTTTTTCCTTAAAAAATCACCGTAGAGGATTTAGCTATCTCTGACCATTTTTTATTTTAATATTTCGTGCATTTCGAGGTTGAAAGGGCGGTAGAAAAAATGTCATGTTTTATTAATTATTAAATTAGCCTGATGTGGATTTTGCATAATATAATGTTTGTGAATAAAAGCTAAAGTCTCTTTTTGAGCTGGGAAAGCGAGAAGAGAGCAAGCTTCAGGTAATGTACACCATTTAAAAGCATCGTGTTCTGCTTTACAAAGTTTAACTATAGTTGGATCTTTAACAAGAGCACAAAAATTAGCGCTGAATGCAATATGATTTTTTGATTGTTCATAAAACATTGTAACATCTACATTGTAAAGATCAGAACAAACTAAACCAGTCTCTTCCAGAATTTCACGTTGCACACCTGCGCTTGTTGTCTCACCCTCAATCAATTTTCCTGTCACCATTTGCCAAATTCCGGGAAGGTGACTTTTTTGAGAGCGACGAAGAAGAAGATATAAAGGAGTTTCTATTTCACTTTGATCAGCAATGTAGCCCGCTACAAAGTTCGGCTGAATCATGTAAACCCTCCTTGGATTTTAAAGCGTTTTTATTAGTTATTTTAAATTGTGATGTAGGAGATTCTCCAAGTCTTTTACGGCACATGGTAATATAAGAGTGCATCAATAAATCAATTGCAAGCATTTGTTCTTGAAGTGTGGATAAACCTTCATTCCCATTTAAAAAAGCTGAATTTCCGAGAGAACATATCTCCTTTGATTTCCAATGGTCCGTTTAGAAGGAATCATTTTTCCTTCTCGTTCCCATCTACGTAATATTTGTGTAGAAACACCTAAAATATTTGCTGCTTCGCCAACAGCAATAACTTGCTCATTCCAATATAGTATGCGCAGGTTGAAACAAGTTCAAGGTAAACTGTTAAAAGCCCCTAGATTGGGAATCAAAAATGGATTAGTTGAAATATTTTGAAAAACAGACCATAAATTTTCTACTAAATTGTAGAAACGTATGAATCAATATTTATCGTAAAAGCAATAAAAATGGCTCTTGGATTACACACCAAAACTATCTTAACAAAGATGACACATCCACATTTTTCT